>CAYNHD010000032.1:0-17915 GCA_964396775.1 uncultured Thermoflexus sp.
GCCATGCCGCACATCATTGACGAAGCCGAAGCCACACTGCACCAGCGCGGATTCAAGGTCACGCCGCAGCGCACGCTGCTGCTGCAGGTGCTGGCCGCGCAGTCGTCGCACCTGGACGCCGAGGAAATCTACGCGCTGGCCCACGCCCAGGACCCCAGCATCAGCCTGGCGACCGTCTACCGCGCGCTCAACCTGTACACCGAGTTGGGACTGGTGGATCGCCGCTATGTGGAGCCAGAGCATCGCCGCGAGGTGTATCGCCTGGCCGAAGGCCCGGAGCAGCACTACCTGACCTGCCTGCGCTGCGGGACGCGCGTGCTGATCGCCACCGATCTGCTCAACAACATGGCCCGCGAGTTGGTGCGCCGCAAGGGGGTCAGCGTGACCAGCGCCTGCGCCTGCTTCACGGGCTACTGCCCCGACTGTACCGCCGCCCTCCGGCGCGAGGGGAGGCTCTAGCGGCGCTTGCCGCGCAGTTCCTGGCGAGCGTGGCGGCGCAGCGCGTCAAGCGAGTGGCGGCGACCCGTCTCTGCGTCGTCGAACTGCCACAGAGTCCACCCATTGCATGAAGGCACACCCTTCAACCGGGCAGCGAGCGTATGGATGGTCCCAATTAGCTCGCCGACCTGCACCTGCCCATTCGCCAGAATCACCGCCTGCACGCCGGTACCGTCCAGGTACAGGCGCTGGCCAGCGTGCAGATAGCCGCGCTGTAGGAGTTCCTCGAAGGCCACGCGCACCGGCGGCAGGTCGAGGGCGAGCAGCGGATGATCAGGCGGCAGCGGTTGCACAGCCGCTACCCGCTCGCGCGCTGCGCACACGTACCTTTCCTCGCGCTCAATGCCGATCCAGCATCGCCTCAGCCATTTGGCGACTGCCGCCGTTGTGCCGGTGCCGATGAAAGGATCAAGAACCAGATCGCCTGGGAGGCTGCTGGCCAGGATAATGCGCTTGAGCAACTCCTCTGGCTTCTGGGTCGAGTGGAGCTTCCTGCCGGCCTCGTCTCTCAGACGCTCCTCACCGCCACAGACGTTGATCGGCCAGACACTCCCCAGTTGTTTGCCTTCGTTGAACTGCTTCATCGCGTGGTGGTTGAAGGTGTAGCGCGCGCCCTGGCTGTGCTGCGCCCAGATCACGAACTCAACGTCGTTCTTCAGGCGCGTGCCACGGAAGTTGGGCATGGCGTTGCTATTGTGGGTCAAAATGCCCGAAGCCAGGGCAAAGACATGGGGGGCATCTTCTACGGCTACATCCCACAATTCACAGGGCCCCCACTCCCGAATTTCAACGATCTCGCCTTCGTGCTTCGCGCGTGAACTCTTCTTGAAGCGCACCTCACCTCGAAATCCGGGATACTTTTTGTCCCCTGACTTGTGAGTTGCCAGATTAAGACGCAGATACACCCCAAGCCGCGCACATAAGGTCCGCAAATCGTTTTCCCAGTTGTAATTGCGCGTGAACGCGATGCGCCACCGATCATTTGTCTCATCATGGTGTCCATCACCAGAAAGATAGCCTTCTAGCACGGCCTGAAGAAATCGAGTCGAGCGTTCCCAACACTTCACGGAGAGGTGCTTATTCTTTGCCGTATTGCCAGACACATATTCGTCAATGAGGGCATGGAGTATTTTGCCGTGCAAATTGATGCTCGCCCCATTCCCCCCCGTGGAATTATGCATAACACATGTACCATGGAACGCCTTCGCCAATACCACCAACCGTTCATAGCGGGTGGTTTCTTTTTGGTGACTGGCAATCTGGATCGCGTTGCCGCTTCGCGAGCCTTCAGCAATATATAAACCGATAAACCAGCCTACGAGTTCGTCCTCGAGGGCCTGGGGATAGCGAGGTCGTTCTGTTTCGGGCAAACGCACGCTCTGAATAATGTCGCCCTTCTGGAGGTCACGGGCGCATACCAGGCCCCGCTGAGTCGGCCAGCGGTGTTCTGGGGTGCATCTGAGTCGCTCACCGCTGCGCAACGTAATCCGCAGGGTATTGGATGCCTCTGGGGCTTTCTGCCAAGCAAGAACCCTGACCCACTTCTCGCCATTCCACAATTGAACGGTTTCGGGGTCAAGCCTCACCAAGTCCTTCAACATTGCCGGCATGTCACCCTTCTGTGTTCTGGCATACAGTCTTGTGGTTCCTGCTAGGCACTTGTGCCATACTACGGTGTTCAGAATCCAGAAGCCGAGGTCTTGCAGGATGGCCCCCACGCGGAAGATGTTGTGGTAGGTGCCTGAAATCCAGATCGTCGCCGTCTCTTTCATGACCTCGCGGACGGCCAGCAGCCAGGCGCGGGTGAACGCATCGTAGGCGTCGAAACCGTCGAACTGATCCCAGGCGTCGTCTACGGCGTCCACGCGGGTCAGGTTGGGCCGCCAGAGTTCCTGCTGCAATTGCAGGTTGTACGGCGGGTCGGCGAAGACCAAGTCTACGCTGCGCCGGGGCAGCGTGGGCAGGATGTCCAGCGCATCGCCGAGCAGGATCGTGTCCAGGAAGGGGGTGTCGGCCATTGCATCGCTCGCCGCGCCGCCCTGGGCGCGCAGTACAACCAGACTCAATGAGCGACTCACAATAAAGACACGTCATGAGTCATACCCATTCTAAACTATTTCAGCGTAGAAGGGAACCGCTCGCGCGGCAGGGGGAGTCAGGAGACTTCCGAAGTCTGCCGAGACTTCGGAAGTCTGCATTCACGCCCCCCAACTCCGCCCTCAACAGGCCCCCGGCGCGTGTGGTATAATCGCCGCACAGCAACAACGGCGATTCCAGGCCCCCGGTGGGGCCTTTGTGTGAGGGATTGACTGCATGGCGGACAGGACGCTGCTCGACAAGCTGGCCGGCATCGAGGCGCGCTACGATGAGCTAGAGCGCCTGATCGCGGACCCGGCCAACGTCAGCGACTACGAGAAGGTAGCCGAGTACGCGCAGGAGCGCGCCGAGATCGCCGACATCGTGAGCACGGCGCGCCAGTACCGCGCGGCGCTCGATAACCTGGAACAGGCCGAGGCGCTGCTCCACGACCCGGACATGGCCGACCTGGCCCGCGAGGAAGCCGACCGGCTGACCGAGGAAGTGCCCGCGCTCGAAGACCGGCTGCGGCGGATGCTGCTGCCCAAAGACCCGCGCGACGCCAAAAACGTCATCGTCGAGATTCGCGCCGGGGCGGGCGGCGACGAGGCCGGCATCTTCGCCGCCGACCTGTTCCGCATGTACTCGCGCTATGCCGAGGATCACGGCTGGAAGGTCGAGGTGCTCAGCGCGCACGAGACGGGCGTCGGCGGCTACAAGGAGATCATCTTCGAGGTGCGCGGGGCGGGGGCTTTCTCGCGGCTGAAGTACGAGAGCGGCGTGCACCGCGTGCAGCGCGTGCCGGTCACCGAGAGCCAGGGGCGCATCCACACCTCGACGGCCACCGTCGCGGTGCTGGCCGAGATGGACGAGGTAGAAGTCGAGATCGATCCGCGCGATTTGCAGATTGACACCTACCGCTCGGCGGGCGCGGGCGGCCAGAACGTGCAGAAGAACGAGACGGCCATCCGCATCACCCACCTGCCGACCGGCATCGTCGTCGCCTGCCAGGACGAGCGCAGCCAGCTTCAGAACAAGCTGCGCGCGATGGCCGTGCTGCGCGCCAAGCTCTACGACATGGAACAGGAGCGGCTGCGCGACGAGCAGGACTCCGCGCGGCGCAGTCAGGTCGGCTCCGGCGACCGCAGCGAGAAGATTCGCACCTACAACTACCCCCAGAACCGCGTGACCGATCACCGTATCAACGTGTCGAGCTACAACCTGCCCGCCGTGCTCGACGGGCGGCTCGACGAGTTCATTGACGAGCTGGCCACGCGCGAAGAGGCCGAGCGGTTGCAGGCCCTCGGCGTGTGAGAGGTTGTTGGTGGTTGGTTTTTGGTTCTTGGTTGCTGGTGAACGGTTGTCAGTGATCAGTTGTCAGTGATCGGTTGTCAGTGAGCGGAAGGCGCGTGAGGTCAAAGGTTCGGAGTAGTAAGTCAGGAGGCCAGAGGATCGTCTCCTGACTCAAGTCTCCCAACCACTGGACACTGAAAACCGATCACTGATCACCAATAACCAACAACCAACCACCAATGACCAATCACCAACACTCAACACCCCCGCCGACCGTCGCTGCAGCGCTGGCCTGGGCGCGCGCCGCGCTCAGCGAGGCCGCTGACTCTGAGCCGCTCGACGCGCCGTTGCTGCTGGCCCACGTCCTGGGCTGCGAGCAGGCTGCCCTGCTCGCTCACCCGCAGCGCCCGCTGACTCCCGCCCAATCCGCCGCCTTCTGCGCCCTGGTGGCGCGTCGCGCCGATGGCATTCCCCTCGCTTACCTGACCGGCGAGCGCGCCTTCTACGACCTGACGCTGATCGTCACGCCGGACGTGCTCATCCCCCGCCCGGAGACGGAGCACCTGGTCGAGCGGGCGCTGGCCTGGGCGCAGGGCCGCGCGGGATCGCCGCGCATCGCCGACGTGGGGGCGGGCAGCGGAGCCATTGCCGTGACCCTGGCCCGCCACCTGCCAGCCGCGCATGTCTGGGCGCTGGATGTGTCGCGGGCGGCGCTCGGCGTGGCCCGCCGCAACGCAGCGCGCTATGATCTGGGCGAGCGGATTCACTGCGTGCAGGCGGATTTGCTGGGGCCGCTGCTGGGCGCGCGCGGCGCATTCGACCTGATCGCGGCCAACCTGCCGTATGTGCCGACGAGCGCGCTGGAGGCGCTGCCAGTGAGCCGCCGCGAGCCGCGCCTGGCCCTCGACGGCGGGCCGGACGGCCTGGCGGTGATCCGGCGGCTGCTGGCCCAGGTGCCGCGCGTCCTGGCGGCGGATGGGCTGCTGCTGCTGGAGATTGAGGCGACGCAGGGGGAACGCGCGGCGGCGCTGGCGGCGGCGGCGCTGCCCGGTGCGCGGGTGACGGTGCACGCCGATTACGCAGGCCACGACCGCGTGATCAGCGCACAACGGGGGGGCTAGATGGGGCGCATCATCCCACTTGATCACGCGGACACAGTGCTGATCGCGGCGGCGACCATCGCGCGCGGCGACCTGATTGTGCTGCCAACCGATACCGTCTACGGTGTCGGGGCGCGCATTGACGAGGCGGCCATCGAGCGGTTGTTCGTTGCCAAGCGCCGCCCGGCGGAGCGCGCGATCCCTGTGCTGCTGGCCGACCTCGACGACGTGCTGCGCGTCGCCCGCGAATTCCCCGCCCCGGCGCGGCGGCTGGCCGAGGCGTTCTGGCCCGGCCCGCTGACGCTGGCCCTGCCCAAGCGCGACGACCTGCCCCCCAATCTCTCGATGCTGCCTTCGGTCGGCGTGCGCGTGCCAGACCTGCCGCAGACGCGGGCGATCCTGGCGGCGGCGGGCGGCGCGCTGGCCGTGAGCAGCGCCAACCGCTCCGACCAGCCGCCGGCCTGCACCATCCAGGCGGCGATGCGCTACCTGGGCGAGGCCGTCGCGCTGTACGTGGACGGCGGGACGTGCCTGGGCGGGGTACCCTCGACGGTCGTCGCCTTTGAGGAGGGCGAATTGCGCATCGTGCGCCCCGGCCCGCTCAGCGAGGAAGCCCTGCGCGCGGCGCTGGAGTGAGGGGCGATCAGCAGTCAGCAGTCAGCCTTCAGCGAAAGACTGGGGGCGGGCGATCCTCTGCAGCGGGTGCCCGCCCCGCGTGCGCGAGTTACGTCTGCGTTCTCTACTGCGGCGAGCCAGTAATGCTCATATACCGCTGCAGTCCAGCGTCTCCCATGATAGATACAGTCAGGATATCCTTGAAGAGCAGGCTGAACTGCCCGTTCAACGCCCCCAGCAGATCGCGCGCCGTGATCACAAACGTCTCTCCCTGCCACCCACCCTTGAGCGCCAGGGGAACATCGGGCACAGGGCGCCAGTTCGGCACATCACCAGGCAGCCCTGCCGTTGAGATGCGAAAGACGCCATCCAGGCCCACCGGCAGTTCGAGCCGCCGTCCCTCAACCTCCAGGGTGAGCAGGACTTCCTGCTCGCCAAACGTGATCGCCAGCGAAGTCCATCCCAGAGCGTTCTCTTTCAGCGCATACGTCTTGCCGGAGACCCGCGCCTGGATGTCCGGCGGCACGGGGACGGCAACAGGCGCTGGATTGGTGAAGGCATCCACTTTGGCTTGCAGCGTTTCTTCCGCCACCGGGTTGGGCGGCAGCGGGGTGTCGGACTGCACAGCAGGCACGATGAATGTCCCGATCATCGAGGATAGAGGATCGCCGTAGAAGCCGGTAACCGCAACGATCAGGTCTAGGTCGGGGACTACGAAGAGGCCAATTCCTATACCCCCTGCAACGTAGCAGGCATGCCTGTCACGTACTCCACACTCAGCAGGTCACCAGAGATAGCCCACTGATGGGTCAACAGTTGGGCTGGTACTGGTCTCGACCCAGCCCGAGGAGACAACCTGCTGCCCATCCCATTCCCCATGGTGGAGATACAGATACCCCAGCTTCGCCAGGTCGGAAGCGCTCCACGCTACCCCGTCGCAGCCCTGGCTGACTCCCTGTGGGTCGGCCCACCAAGTGACATCTGCGAACCCCAGCGGCTCAAAGAGGTTCTGCTGCGCATATTCGGCGGCGCTCATCCCAGTGGCCTGCTGGATGAGCGCAGAGACTAGGTGAGCGAAGGCGTCACTGAACTGGATACGCTCACCTGGAGCGAAGACCATAGGCTGATCCAACACAAATTGAACCCAGCTCTGGTCATCCGCCGTCAGCTCGTACATGTCCGTGGTCGGGTTCATCCCCGTTGTCATAGTCAGCAGGTGCGCCAGGGTGATCGCTTCTTTGTTGGCGTCCATATTGGCTGCTGTCTCTTTGGGGAAGAAGTCCCAGATGCTCTGCTCTACGCTCTCGATGTAGCCCTGGTCAATGGCGATCCCGGCCAGAGTCGAAACGGTGCTACAAGCGATACCGGACATCCAGTGCGACTGGCTAGTTGAGAACGGGAAGGTCGAGGCGTCCAGCACTACATAGCCGTTCCGGATCACCAGAAGGTTGTGGAATTTCGTACCAGCTGCCTCAAGTCACTCCACCATTTTGACCAACTTCTCCGAGTCCATCCCCTGCTCTTCGGGTGTAGACGTGCGCCAGCCCTCGGTGGGCCAGTAGTCGGGTGCGCTGCCTTCCTGCGCGCCGGCGAACGGGGCGATCGCCAGCGCCGAGACAGTCAGCGCGGCGAGCAGCAACGCGTACAGCATACGCTTGGCGTACATGACGCACTCTCCTCACAAGGACTCAAACTGCTGACGGGGAATGGGGCGGGTGATCACTCGTCCCGGCGAACGATTCCCCTAGAGTCCACGCCGTTCGCGGTGCAGGCAGAAGGGGGGAGGGGAAAAAGGAAGCGCGGATGCTCCGGCCAGCCAGGGGAGCACCGCGTGAACTGAGCGCGACGAGGCTCCTCGCTCAAGCAAATAAAAGCCGAAAACGGTCCCTCGGGGTTGGCGCAGGACGCGCTTTCGGCAGGCGGAGTGGAACGGCAACGCTTGCTGCCGCTGCGATGGCTCAGCGTTCTAAAGTCTATTATAGGCCTGTTTCCCATTGCTGTATACAGGGTCGCTGTTACAGACGTATTTTGCGCGATGGGCTGCGCTGACCGTTGACAATTCTCGCCGTCATCACGTATACTTCTCCCTGATATCGTCCGCGCACGAGTCTGGTAGAAAGGAGGCCGCCCGGTGAACGCAGTACGTCCCATACCATGCAGTTCGACTTCCGAGCGTGCCGCCAGTCTCGGCGCCGGGCGCAACCGCTGAGCGCGCTTCGCCGTCTGGCGGGCCTGTGAGACTGATCGCCGTGGGAGTCGAAGAGACGCACCACGGCGTTTTTGTTGGGCAGTCTGGTGGCGAGTCCGGGGCCGTCAGCGGCAAACACCCCTCCACTCACCACCAACCACCAACCACCAATAACTAACAACCAATAACCTGTACAGATTGGAACACACGATGAACGAGAAATCGGCGCAGACCCTTGAGCTGCCGAAGATTCTGGAGCGACTGGCCCGCCACACGGCCTTCTCGGCCAGCCGCGAGCTGGCCCTGGCCCTGGCGCCGACGCCCTACCTGGACGAAGCGCAGGAGCGCGTGCAGGAGACGAGCGAAGCCCGCCTGCTGCTGGCCAGCCACGATCACATCACCGTTGGCGGGGCGCGCGACGTGCGGCCCGATGCCCTGGCCGCCGAGCGCGGCGTGCTGCTAGAGCCGCAAACCCTGCTCGACATCCGCGCCACGCTGCGCCAAGCCACCACCCTGCACCGCTTCGTCGGGCGGCTGGGGAGCCAGTTCCCGCGCCTGGCGGACATCGCCGGGCGGCTGGAGGAATGCACCGCCCTGCAGCACGAGATCGCGCGCGTGCTCGACGAGACGGGCGAGATCATGGACTCCGCCAGCCCCAAGCTGGCCGCCGTGCGCCGCGAGATGCGCATCGCCTTCGACCGGCTGCAAGATAAGCTGCACAACATCATCAACAACACCAACAACGCGATCTACCTGCAGGAGAAGCTGATCACGCAGCGGCACGGGCGCTACGTCATCCCGCTCAAGGCCGAGTTCAAGGGGCGCATCCCCGGCATCGTCCACGACCAGAGCAGCAGCGGCGCGACGCTGTTCATCGAGCCGCTCTCGACGGTTGAACTCAACAACACCTGGCGCGAGCTTCAGCTTGAGGAGGAGAACGAGATTCGCCGCATCCTGCGCGAGCTAAGCGACCTGGTGGGCCACGAGGCGCGCTACATCGTGCGCACCGTCGAGACGCTGGCCCTGCTGGACCTGGCCTTCGCCAAAGCAAAATACGCCGAGGCCATCGAGGCCGCCGCGCCGGAGTTGGTCGGCTTCCGCGCCGCGCCGCACCCGCACCCCGGCAGCACGATCCACCTGCTGGGCGCGCGCCACCCGCTGCTGGACCCCAAGACCGTCGTCGCCATTGACGTGGAGATGGACGAGGAGACCTACGTGCTGGTCATCACCGGGCCAAACACCGGTGGTAAGACCGTCGCCCTCAAGACGGTCGGGCTGCTGGCGCTGATGGCCCAGTGCGGGCTGCACCTGCCTGTCGCGGCGGGGTCGCGCCTGACCGTCTTCCGCGACATCTTCGCCGACATTGGCGACGAGCAGAGCATCGAGCAGTCGCTCTCGACCTTCTCCTCGCACATGACAAACATCATCGGCATCCTGGACGAGGCCGACCACGAGTCGCTGGTCATCCTCGACGAATTGGGCGCGGGCACTGACCCCGCTGAGGGCGCGGCCCTGGCCCGCGCGCTGCTCAACGACCTGGTGGGGCGGGGCATCACCACCCTGGTGACGACGCACCACCCGGAACTGAAAATCTACAGCCACGAGACGCCGGGCGTGCAGAACGCCAGCGTCGAGTTCGACCTGAAGACGCTCGCTCCCACCTACCGCCTGGTCGTCGGGCTGCCGGGCCGCTCCAACGCACTGGCTATCGCCGAGCGGCTGGGGCTGCCCCGGCGTATCACCGAGGGGGCGCGCGGCCTGCTGACCGAGGACGACCTGATCGCCGACGACTTGCTCGACGAGCTACACAAGAAGCGCGAAGAGACGCGCCGCGCCGCCGAAGCCAGCGTCAGGTCGTTCACCGCCGTTGAAGAGCTGCGCGCCGAGCTACGCGGTCGCCTGGAATCCATCGAGGACGAGCGCCGCGCGGTGCTGGCCCAGGCGCGCGAAGAGGCGCAGCAGGAACTGGAGGCGCTGCGCGCCGAGATGCGCCGCCTGCGCAAGCGGCTGAGCGCCGCCGCCCAGCCGCTCGACGTGATCCGCCAAGTGGAGGGCGAGGTCAAGGAACTGGAGAGCGACATGGCGTTCGTGCCCGCGCCGGTTGAGAGCCTGCGCGACGACGAGGAGCCGCCGCGCTTCCGCCTGGGCGACCTGGTGTGGGTCAGTTCGATCAACGCCGAGGGGCAGATCAGCGAGATCGGCGAGGACGAGGCCGAGGTGATGGTTGGGCGGCTGCGGCTGCGGGCCAGGCTGGACGATCTGTCTGCCCGCTCGCAGACCGAGAGCAAGCGCGACAAGAAGAAGCGTACCGTGTCGCGCGTGCGCGGGGCCAGTGCCTCCACTGCTGAAGTGACGACCAAAGTCGCCTCGCCCGGCCTGGAACTCGACCTGCGCGGCCAGCGCATCGAGGACGCGGTTCCGGCGCTGGAAGACTACCTGGACGCGGCGTACATGGCCGGGCTGCCCTTCGTGCGCATCATTCACGGCAAGGGCACCGGCGCGCTGCGCGTGGCCATCCGCGAGCGGTTGCACGGGCACCCGCTGGTGCAGCGTTATCAGACCGGCCAGCCCAAAGAGGGCGGCGACGGCGTGACCGTCGTCAGCCTGGTGGCGCAGGGGTAAGGGTTGCTATACGCCCCCGCTCGGCACTGGCGTGCCGATGCCAGACTTCCGAAGTTTTCAAAACTTCGGAAGTCTCTTTATCTCCCGCCCCCGCACGAACCCTGCCCTCGCCGGAAACGGTTTGCGCGTTATAATCGCCGGGTAGTCCCTGGCCGCCGGGTGCGGAGTCATCTTGCCGGCAACAGGGCAGCGGTGAGTTCAGGAGGAGGACATGCGTATTCTTATTCTGGGCGGTGATGGCTATCTGGGTTGGGCCACGGCCATGTACTTCAGCCAGCGCGGGCACACTGTCGGCGTGGTGGACAATTTTCTGCGACGCCAGATGCACGCCGAACGCGGCACCGACAGCCTGACACCGATCCACTCGTTGCACGCCCGTGTGGACGCCTGGCGCGAGGTCACCGGGCGGGCCATCGAGATGTTCGTCGGCGACATCCAGGACTGGTTCTTCATCAGCAAGGTGATCGCCGACTTCAAGCCGGAGGCCATCGTGCACTACGGCGAGATTCCCAGCGCGCCCTACTCGATGATTGACGTGCACCATGCCGTGCGCGTCCACGAGAACAACGTCAACGGCACGCTCAACGTGCTGTGGGCCATGCACCAGTTCGCGCCGGACTCGCACCTGATCAAGCTGGGCACGATGGGCGAGTACGGCACGCCGAACGTTGACATCCCCGAAGGCTACTTCGAGGTCGAGTATCGCGGGCGCAAGGATGTGCTGCCCTTCCCCAAGCAGGCCGGCTCGTTCTACCACCTGACCAAAGTGCACGACAGCAACAACATCATGTTCGCCTGCAAAATCTGGGGCCTGCGCGCCACCGATCTCAACCAGGGCGTGGTCTACGGCATCGAGACGGAAGAGTCCAACCTCGATGACCGCCTGCTGACCCGCTTCGACTACGACGAATCGTTCGGCACGGCGCTCAACCGTTTCTGCGTGCAGGCGGTGGCCGGCATTCCGCTGACGCTCTACGGCAAAGGGCACCAGACGCGCGGCTACCTCAACATCCTTGACACGTTGCAATGCGTTGAGTTGACTGCGCTTCACCCCCCTCAACCGGGGCAGATGCGCGTCTTCAACCAGTGGGTGGAACATTTCTCAGTGCTTGACCTGGCGCTGCACGTGCGCACGGCGGCGCGTCAAGTGGGCCTGGATGTCAAGATCGCCCACTACATCAACCCGCGCGTCGAGGCTGAGGAGCACTACTACAACCCGGATCACAACGAGCTTTACGGCCTGGGCCTCAAGCCACACCTGCTCGACGATACGCTGGTGGAACAGGTGATCAAGCGGATCATCCAGTACAAAGACCGCATCATCCAGCACTCGATCATCCCGCGCATCTACTGGCAGCGCGGCGGCACCGAGGACTACGTGGAAATCGTGGAGTACGAGGACAACGACCAATAAGGGCCGAACGGTGGTTGGTAGTGTTACATGCTATTGGTTGTTGGTAATTGGCGGGGGTGGTGAAGTGGCGGGGATGTCCTGGCGATGCGCTGAGAGTCAGGAGCAGCGTCTTCCAACTCACGACTCCCCACCACCTACCACTGATAACCGATAACTGAAAACTGAAGACCAACGACCAATCACCAATCACCAACAACCAATGACCTCTCACTCTCACTCCAGCGGCGCAAGTGTCCCGTCGTCGGCGATCTGCTGCACGCGCAGTTCGGCCTTGTCCAACAGGTCGCCGCACAGCCGGGCCAGCGCCTGCCCCCGCTCGTAGAGCGCGACCGAGTCCTCCAACGACAACTCGCCGGATTCCAGGCGCGCCACGATCTCCTCAAGCTGCGCATACGCCTGCTCGAACGTCAAGGTGCTCAGGTCATCGTCCGGGTTCATGGGGTGCCTCACTCTGGCGGGGTGTAGTCCCACAGGGTCGCGCAAGTCCACCGGTTCTGTTCAGCGGTGTCAATCCAGCGGTCGAATTCGTCGCCGAGCTTATGCCCGCGCGCGCCCGCGAAGTCGCGCGCCGCGCCCGCCTCGTCGCCCAGGACGCTGCGCATCTGACCGCGCAGCACGTAGGCCAGCGCGTAGCCTTTGTTGAAGCGAATCGCCTGCGAGAACGCAGCCTCCGCGTCCTCGTAGCGATCCAGGCTGCAATGCGCCAGCCCATAGACCAGAAACAGGTCGGACAGCACCGCGTCCTGATCCGGCGCGGGGTCGCTCATCACGTCAGGGGGGATCAGGGCTATTGTCGCGCTCAGGTCGTCCACCACGCGGCTGTACTGCCCCAGCACAATGTTGGTCACCGCCGCAAAATAGGCCCCCGTGATCTGGCTCGCCGCCTGGCTACCATACAGCGTGGCGAAGGCCCGGTTGGTCAGTTCCGGGTCGGGGAACTGCTCCAGGATGGTGCGCGCCAGGTCTTGCGCGTCGGCCAGGTGCCCTTCGCGCAGCGCGATCAGCAACGCGGCGACGTAGGGCAGGTTGGCCTCCGGGCCGAGGGCAATGGCCTGTTCCAGGTCGGCCACTGCCTGGGGGGCTTCGCCGTAACGGTACATGGCGCGGGTGAAATAGGCGTACCAGTCGTCCGGGCGCAGGGCGATGACCTGGCTGTACTGGGCGACAATGGCCGAGTCAGATGCCGCTTGGTCGAAGCTCAAATAGACGGGCATGGCCCACCCGACGGGGGCCAGCCGCGCTGCCGTGCCGATGTCGGCGGCAGCGCGATCCAGTGCACCATTGCGAAGGTGGGCGATGCTGCGAAAGGAGTAGAGTAGCGGGTTGCCCGAATCGAGGGCCAGGGCCAGGCCGAACTCGTCAATCGCCAGCCTGGTGTTGCTGCTGAAGGCATCCAGCGCGCGGTGCATGTGCGCGGCAACATCCGCCCCGACGACCGACGCCCCGACGACCCGCAGCGAGTCGAGGATAGTCAGGTTGAGCACGAACTCGAACAGATCGCCGTCGGCCATGCTCAGCAGGCTGGTGATGCCGATGATGGGCCGGGCGATGGACTCGCTGCGCTCGTTGCTTAGGTGAACGCGCACGCTGCCCGTCTTCTCCAGCAGATCGCGTGAGAAGCGGTTGTAGGGGAACTCGCGCGTCGTGCCCACCTGGATATTCAACTCGATCAGGTCAGGGCTGTAGTTGCCCCAGACGATCACCGTCGCCCCGACGGCTTCGGCCACGATACGCGCTTCCTCCGCCGAGGTGATCACGACGGGCAGTTGGCGCACGGCAATACGCGAGTAGGGCGCGCCGCCCGCCAGCGTTCGTTCCAGGTCGTCGGCGATGAAGCGATTGACATCGCGCAGGGGCACCCTCTCCAGCGCCTCAGGGCGGGCAAGCAGCACCATATACTCGCCCTCATTCACCGGCGCGACATCGCGCAGGGCGAGCGCCAGCAGCGGGTCAAGCTGTTCGCCTGGGGGGGCGGGCGTCGCGTCACCAGCCGCCTGCGCCATCCCCGCCGCCGAGAGCGGGTTTTCTGGCGTGAAGAACGTCGCGCAGCCCACCTCCCCGGCCTGGATCGCCGCTGCATATGGCTCGAACGTTTCGCTCAGAGCACTGGCGGCAATCTCCCGCAAGTCCTGGTTCGCTCCTTCGGTGTCGCCGCGCTGCAAGCGGGCGTCGGCGCGCAGCAAGCGCACGAGCAGGAAGTTGGGTTCGTGGGCCAGCGCCGCTGAAAAGGCTGCTTCGGCGGCGGCGTACTCGCCTAGCGAGCAGTACGAGACGCCCTGTACCATGTACAGATCGGTGAAATCGGGGAAGACCTCCAACCCGGCGGATGTCTCCTCAATGGTCAGGTCGTGGCGGCCTAACATCTGGTTGGCCACCGCCGACAGGATGACCGCATACGGGTCCGCTGACTGGTCCCCGAAGGTTGCCACGACCAACCGCCCCATAAAGCCCGGATCGGGGAACTGGGTCAAGACGATCTCAATGTCGCGGAAGGCGTCGTCCAGGCGGCTTTCGTGCAGGGCCAGCAGCACGCGGAACACGTAGGGGAAGTTGGCCACAGGCCGCAGGGCGATAGCGGCGTCGAGGTCGGCGCGGGCGAGATCGCGCGCGCCTGGCTCTACGCTCCCATACACGTAGTAGATCGCGCCGCGATAGAAGCGCGGGAACCAGTCATCGGCCCGCGCGGCGATCACCTGGTCGAAAAGCTGGAAGACAGACTCATCGTAGGCGACATGAGCCAGCAGCATGAGCGGCATCACCCACCCAGAGGGGCCGAGCCGTTGCGCCGTGAGCGCGTCGGCGCGCGAGTCCTCAGCGCGCCCCTGGCTCTGCTTGAGAATGGCCGTGTAGGTGTAGAGCAGGGCGTTGCCCGCATCGAGCGACAAGGCCGCGTCGAGTGCTGCGCCCTCTTCGCGCGGGTCGTCGGCGAGCATGGCGCGGTGAAGCTGAGCCGCCACGCTGCTGCCGGTGATCTCCGCCGGCTGCACGGTGATGGCGTCCTGGATGGCGACGGAGCGCATGGTCTCGAAGGCGTTTCCGTCGGCGTTGTGCAGGATGTTAAGCACCGAAAGCACAAACGGGGCCAGCGATTCGCGCCGCGCGTCGGCCATGTGCAGGCGCACGTTGGCTGTGCGTTCCAGCGTGTCGCGCGGGAACCGGTTGTAGCGGAAGGCATTAAGCACGCCGATCTGCACGTTGGCTTCGATCAGGTCGGGCGTGTGGTTGCCCCAGACGATGACGGTCGCGCCGTAGTAGGCGGCGACAGCCTGCGCTTGCTCGCTGGAGGTAACCACGCTGCCATAGCGGCGCACGGCGATATTGGAGAAGGGCACCGACTTCTCCAGCGTCTCCACCAGATGATCGGCGACCAGCCGTGTGACATCCACCTGACGCCCGGAGGCAATCTGCCCGATGCCCGACAAATCCTCGAAGCGAGCGACCAGCACCTGGTACTGGCCTGGCGCGACCGGCGCGATCTCCGGCCACAGCATAGCTTCCGGTTCACCGGTTGCCTCCCCTCCGGTCGCAGTGGCCGGCGGTGGCGTTTCGCTGGTTGGGGCGACGGCGCGCTCGTCCGTGCGCGAGCGCGCGCCGCCGCTGAGGATAGCCGCTACCAGCACGACGGAGCAGCCCAGCGCCACCACGATGACCATCAATGCGATCCATTTCCACTTGGCGCTGGCGGCAGTGTACTCGCCGGTCACCGGGGTGACGCCGGGGATAAGCATCGGCGGCTCGCCGTCCGGCGTGTCCAGCGGGGGGTAGAGGGTGAGGCCGTGTGTCTGCTGCGCGTCGCCGCGCGCCATCGCCGGGACTTCGGCGGCGGGCACCTCGTCGGAGGGCGTGGCGAAGCGCGATTCCCCTTCGGCCAGGTTCTGCGCGCTGAGCACCAGGCTGCGCAGCGGCGTATCAATATTGCGGATGATCGCTTCTAGCTCAGCGCCGACCAGACGCACACTGCTGATGCGCCGGGCGCGATCTTTTTCTAACATGCGCGCGATCAGAGTGATCAGCGCGGGCGGCAGGCCAGGGCGCAGCCGGTCAATATCCGGCGCGGGCTTGGTCAGGATGGCGGTAAGGATGGCCGCGGTGCTGTCCCCTTGAAAGGGCACGCGCCCGGTGAGCATCTCGAAGAGCATCACCCCAAAGGCCCAGATGTCGGCCCGTTCGTCCAGTTCCAGGCCGTTGCACGCCTCCGGGCTGAGGTAGGCGTAGGTGCCGATCACCGAACCGGTCTGGGTCAGGCGGGTGCGGTCGCCCAGGTGCGCCACGCCGAAATCGGTCAGGCGCGGCGTGCCGTCTTCGGCCAGCAGGACGTTATCCGGCTTGATGTCGCGGTGAACAATGTGCAGGCGATGGGCGCGGGTGAGGGCGTCGGCCAGGTCGAGGGCGATGTTGAGCACGCCCTCCAGCGGCAGGCGACCCTGCACGTCAAGCAGGTTGCGCAGCGACCCGCCGCCCACGTATTCCATAACCAGGTAGTGGCGGCTCTCTTCGGCCACCATCGCCCGCATGGTGACGATGTTGGGGTGGTTGAGCTGGCGCAGCGCCTCGCCTTCGCGGGTGAAGCGGTCGAGGATGTCCGGGTTTTCTTCGAGAACCGACTGGTGCAGGCGTTTGATGGCCACCGCCTCGCCCGTGTGCGTATCGGTGCCTTTGAAAACGTCGCCCATGCCGCCGCGCCCGATCAGCTCGTCCAGCCGGTAGCGCCCGGCGATCAGCGCGTGCTTTTCGCTCATCAATGCCTCTCGATCCACACAGAGCCGGCTAAGCCCCGAACAGGCGGCGGCGGACGGTGGCCACAAGTCGCCCGTCGTGCAGCGTGATGGTGACGGGCGTATCCTCGGCGGCGTGCTGCACGCTGGTCACGCGCGCCCCGTCCTCCGTTCGCGTGACGATGGCGTAACCGCGCCGCAGCAGCAGCAAAGGGTTGGCGCTGTCCAGCGCACGGGCCTGCGCCGCCAGCCGCTCGCGCCGCCGCTCCAGATCGAGCCGCAAGCGCGCCCCCGCCCGCCCCAGCAGATCGTCCACCTGTTGGCGGGCGCTGCGCACCCGCACGGCGGGCGACAGCCGTTCCAGCAGACGGGTCTGCCCGCGCAGCGCCGCGCGCCGGTCGGCCAGCAACGCCGCCATCTGCCCGGTCAGCCGCCCCGACCACGCCTCGACCGTCGCGCGCATGGCGGGGCCGTCCGGCGTGATGACTTCGGCGGCGGCGGAAGGCGTGGGGGCGCGCACATCGGCGGCGAAGTCCACCAGGGTGAAGTCTATCTCGTGGCCCACGCCGGTGACGACCGGGATGCGCGAGGCGACTACGGCGCGGACAACGTCCTCATCGTTGAAGCACCACAGGTCTTCCAGGCTGCCGCCGCCGCGCGCCAGCAGGATCACGTCGGCGGCGCTGTGCTCGTTGAGGCGGCGCAGCGCGGCGATGATCTGTGGCGGTGCTTCTTTGCCCTGCACCAGTGTCGGGCTGAGGATGATCTCGGCCAGCGGGTAGCGCCGGCTCAGCACGTTGAGAATGTCCTGGAAGGCGGCGGTCGTGGGCGAGGTGACGACTCCGATGCGGCGCGGGAAGAGCGGCAGCGGGCGCTTGCGCGCCGGGTCGAACAACCCCTCGGCGTCCAGCCGGGCCTTGAGCAACTCGAACTGGCGGTTGAGGTCGCCCACGCCGGCGCGTTGCAGCGTATCGCACACAAGCTGGTACTGCCCGCGCGCCTCGTAGACGGTTACGCTGCCGTGCGCGATTAGGGCGTCGCCGTGCTGCGGCTCGAAGGCCAGCCGTGCCGCCTGAGCGCGCCACATCACACAGCGTAGCTCGCTGCGCTCGTCTTTGAGCGTGAAATAGAGGTGCCCCGACGACGCCCGCGTGAAATTGCTGATCTCCCCCTCCACCCACACGTCTTGCAAGTGAGGGTCTTGATCGAACAGGTCGCGGATGTAGCTGGTGAGCTGCCAGATGGTATAGGGTTGGGTCATCATGTCTGGCTGCTACTCCCTTGTGTTACGATGAATTGTACATCACGCCGCCTGGCAAAGCTATGCACCCCCGCCCCCAGGGTCCACGAACAAGTTGTCAGGCAATCGCCAGAACGCCCCTATCCCCCGGCCC
>CAYNHD010000033.1:0-17865 GCA_964396775.1 uncultured Thermoflexus sp.
CTCACGAACAGCACCGTCCGCCCCTCGCCCGCGACCTCGCTCATCTTGCCCAGGCACTTCTTCTGGAACTGCGCATCGCCTACCGCCAGCACCTCATCCACCACCAGAATCTCCGGCTCCAGGTGCGCCGCCACCGCAAACCCCAGCCGCAGGCCCATCCCACTGGAGTAGTGCTTGACCGGCGTGTCTATGAACTTCTCGATCTCAGCGAAGTCCACGATCTCGTCGAACTTGCGGTCTATCTCCTCGCGCGACATACCCAGGATCGCCCCGTTGAGGTAGATGTTCTCGCGCCCGGTCAGTTCCGGGTGAAAGCCGGTGCCCACCTCTAGCAGCGAGCCGACGCGCCCATACACATCGGCGTAGCCTTCGGTTGGCTCGGTGATACGCGAAAGAATTTTCAGCAGCGTGCTCTTGCCCGCCCCGTTGCGCCCGATGATGCCCACTACCTCGCCATGCTTGACCTCAAACGAGACATCCTTCAGCGCCCAGATCGTCTCGTTCAGGCCCGCAGCGCCGTAGGCCTGTCCGCGCAGCAGGCTACTCGCCCGTCGGAACGGCGCAGCGAAAGCATCGGCGAGCGTGTCGCGCAAGGTGCGGTAGCGCTCCTGCCTGCCGCCGATGCGATACATCTTACCCAGACCTTCAACGCGAATGGCGATGTTGCCCATCCGATTACCTTTTCTACCGAAACGGACACCCGTGTTGTGGATATCGTGAAACTATCTGTCCGACTTTCGTGCTATCGCAACCAGATGATGTGTACCTTGAGGTTGATTCGCTAGATCTGTTGACATCGATTCCCGCCAATTTATGTAATTACCCACCATACTCCTCAATGTAGTGATAGGATGTTTTGGCGACCAAGAGCGTAGCCCCCACTCTCTGAAGCGACTACCTTTGACAGCATAGTAGACCTCCGTTTCAGGAAAGCTCTCCAGAAGTAAGCTGACAAGCTGCTCTCGGCGATAGTGTCGTTTGTGATCCGGGTTAGTAATATCAGTCACGTAGTCGCCGTTTGGGGTTGTCATCAGAAACGATCCTCCCGGTCGCAATAAGCTGAAAACATTCATCACAAACCGCGAATCGGCTTCGACATGTTCAAGAACCTCTATGGCAACAACAATATCGTACGACTCCCGGGGGAGTCGTGTGTTCACCATATCATCATAAACGATTGTTTCGATATTGCTCCGCCGTTTTCGTGTCTGTATTGCCATCTGATCAGTGATGCCTAGATGAAGTTGTTTCTGTACATCACTTTCGCGTGGGAGTTCGGAGATCGTTATCTTGGCATCCAGCCCAATAGTATAGTGAGACTTTCGGCCTCCTACGTCAAGAATACGAGGAGTAGTGCCAGTACGTCTCTTACTTTCTCGGACCAGCACCGTCAGCCGATCATAGACGTGACGGTAAATAGGCGGCAGAAATGGCCGCAAACATGAATACATGATCTCGAAAGGCTTCATGAAATCACCAATACCGAACCACCAAGCGTAGAAGGTGATGCGCACTACAACAACCAGACCTACACCACATCCGCGAACGTCTTCTCCATGCGCCGGAAGTAGTACGCCCCGCTGACCAGCAAGGCCATCGCCGCCAGCGACGAGACGACGATCGTCGGCCCCGGCGCGGTGTCGGTGTTCAGCAGCGCCCAGCGGAAGCCCTCGATCACACCGGTCATGGGGTTGATGCCATAGATGGTGCGCAAGACGTCGTTCTCAATCAGGCTGCTGGGATAAGCGATCGGCGTGGCGAACATCCAGAACTGCGTCAAAAAGGGCACGGTATAGCGCACGTCGCGGAACTGCACATTCATCGCCGAGAGCCACATGCCCACGCCCAGCGCCGTGACGAACGCCAGCAGCAGCAGGAATGGGAGAAAGACCACGTTGAGCGTCGGGACAATGCCATAGGCGAGCATCATCCCCAGCAGTACGATGAACGCCAGTGCGAAGTCCACCACGCCGGAGATCACCGCCGAAATGGGGATCACCAGGCGCGGGAAGTAGATTTTCTTGATCAGGTTGGCCGCCCCTACCAGGCTGTTGGATGACTGCCCCATCCCATTGGCGAAGAACGTCCAGGGGACAAGCGCCGCGTAGCTGAAGATGGGATAGGGGATGCCGTCCGAGGGGATTTTCGCCAGGTTGCCGAAGAACAGGCTGAAGACGACCATCGTCATCAGCGGCTGGATGATCGCCCAGGCCGCGCCGAGCACGGTCTGCTTGTAGCGCACCTTCACATCGCGCCAGGTGAGGAAGTAGAGCAGCTCGCGGTACTCCCACAGCTCCCGCAGCTTGAGCGACACCCATCCCCGCGACGGCTCGATGCGCAGGTGATAGGTAGGCCTCGGCTCGGCGCGCGAGGCGGGTGCCGGAACCGTTCCGGGTTCTTCCTCAACCGCAATATCTGCCATCAGCCCCTGCACTATCTCACTATCCACTAGCCATGCTCCGCCGACATCAGCTCTGGTGTAGGAGAAATCAACTGAAAAAATCTGCCTGGTACGTGGTAAAGGCGAACTGCGAAAGCAAGCTCAGCAGAACCAGGAAAGGCATTAGGGTGCCGGTATACCTGTCTAGTTTCGGGTGCTGGCTGACATAGAATAGCGTCGGCACGATCAGGAGTTTCCCGAATCGAACCAGCACAAAAACTAGGTAGGGAGCCGTCACCAGCCCGAACCCAATTACAGGGATGATGAAGGCCAGGAGTGAAAGCTCCTTAGCCCAAGACCTGGTTGCCAGTAACCACAAAGCCACAACGAGGATCGTTGAAGTCAAGATGCCTTTAACCAGATCAGGCAAAGAACCTTCAGACCCCTCAGCCAGCGTCTGAAGTATCCCATCCAATACTGGGAACTGCCTGTCATTCTCGAGGCCAACACTCACATTGCCGGTGATGAGGTAAAAAGGGTCATTGTAGTGCATACTGATAGCTATCCAATAGGCGAGCAGCGGACTAACTGTCAGTACCACAACCGGCCAGCCAACACGCTTCTGCCAAACACCTACTGCTAGTACAATCAGAACCCCTGGCCATACGAATTTGTGCATCAATAGGGCGGCGGCTAGGGTCAGGACCATGAGTGACTTTCGGTCGAGAAGGTAGAAAAGGATACCTGAGGTCAAAAAGAGTAGCGCCAAGGTGTCGGAGATCGGATGTACTGCTGCGCTCATCCCAGTAAGAGGGAATGCACCATACAGAAGAGTGCCCCATAGCCGCATTGAAGAACGCACCTGGAGAAGAGTCAGTATCCTATAAATCACCAGCAGATTTGCGGTCCAGCCAATTAGGGTTATAACACGCATCAGTTCTGGATTGTCCCAGCCCGACGCTGCCCGGACGAGAGCAATCAGAACTGGATATCCTGGCACATGATCTCGATGATGGCTGCGAAAGAGCGATGCTGGATCGTTGGTAAACTCATCGACCAAGCGTGTGCTCCCATCCCAATACATCTTTGGGTCGCTCGTTGGGTACTCAATGTCGAGACGACTATAGAATAACCACAGAGCCAGCCAGCTCATCACAGCGATGCATAGTAGGGTGACAAGCAACACCTCTTGTTGTCTACGAGACGAAGCTGTGCTCTCTGTTCCGTCCATCAGTGTGATACCCATTAGCCATGCTCCGCCGTTCCGACATGCGAACACTCGCATGCGGCCCGGACTCATCTTATCTGGCGAGCAGCAACCTTCGAAGCTGCCGCGCGGCGCACTCCTACCCGCGCACGCGCCGCTTCTCGATCGCCCCCGCGTTGACCTGTTGCTCTTTGCGCGGCTTACGGTCTAGCCCATGCCACGCGGCTGTGCCCATGGAGTCCCCCCGTTGGTGGATCCGGGCGTTGGCCGGTGATTCTATGATACGACGGTTTTTGGGGAAAGGAATGCTGTCACCTTGCGTGACCCCACCTCACCATCAACCAGTGTCGCGCGCCATATACTTCCCCACGGCCTGCTAGCACAAACTGGCTAATGACTCGTTAAAGGAGTGCGAAGATAAGTCGTAATGCACATACCTGGCGCGCCCCATAAACTACCGCAGATTATGCCGCCTTGCAAGTTCCATGTTCCATATTCCATATGGGGTAGGCCGCCGGGAAGATTCGACGGTGACTAAATCACCTTCGCGCCACGCAGAAACTCGTCCGCCACATGCCTAGGAACGAAGAATACTGAGCGGATCCGCGTGATCGAGCAGGCCACGAGGCGTGTCGAACGGAACCTCGCAGCCGCCAATGGCCCGTGTCAGAAGTCGTGGGACATAGAGGCGGCTTGGAGCAATGGATGCTTCCATCGCCAACCAGAGCAAGGCAGAAACAGGAAGAGGCTTGACATATCGCGGAGAAACGTCGTATAGTGTGAACAGCGTTGGTATCGTTTTCAGCATGTGTTCACCCAACGGTGAAAAATCGTTTTCTACCCGCCTAATTCCTACCCGTTAAGGACAGCTCCTGATGCCCACCATCAAAGATGTCGCAAAGCGCGCAGGAGTCTCCGTCACCACCGTGTCGCGGGTTCTCAACCACCATCCCCATGTGACCGATGAGCTGACAGAGCGCGTTCTAGCCGCCATTGATGAACTGAACTACCGCCCAAGTCGCGTGGCGCAGCGCCTGCGCGCCACGCACAGCGGACTTGTTGGCGTCATTTTCTCGGACATCACCAACCCCTTCTACATTCATGTGCTGCGAGGTATTGAGCATGTGCTCTCCCTGGGCGGATCAAGCGTCCTGATCGGCAATGCCGACGCCAACATCGATCGGGAAGCGTCCTTCATTCGCCTGATGCAAACCGAGGATGTTGGCGGACTCATTATTGCGCCCACCCGTGAAGACTCCGCCGCCCTGGCCAGCGCCATTGAAGAGGGTTTGGCAGTGGTTGTCATTGATCGCCGGATGCGCAATGTCGAAGTGGATACGGTGGTGGTCAACAACTTCGAGGGATCGCTTAAGGCGATCCATCACCTGATCCAGCTTGGCCATACGCGCATTGGCGTGGTCAGCGGCCCCCTGCACCTGACTACCGGACGCGAGCGTTACGCGGGCTACCTGCAGGCCATGACCGATGCCGGTCTGCGCGTGGACTCCTCTTTGACCCGTTTCGGCGACTACCGGCAAAGCAGCGGCTATGAGCTTGCCCAGCAGTTGATTAACCTGCCCGAACCCCCAACAGCGATGTTCGTCGCCAACAACCAGATGACGATTGGCGCGCTCAACGCGATCCACGAAGCCGGCAGAAACATCCCCTCTGACATCGCCGTGGTCGGTTTCGACGATCTGTCCTGGGCCATTTCGCTCAACCCACCCCTGACGACAGTCGCCCAACCAGCTTTTGAGATCGGGGTCAATGCCGCGCGCTTGCTCCTTGAGCGCATTGCCGATCCCCTGCGCCCAACGCACACCGTTGTGCTGGAGACCGAGTTGATCGTCCGTGCCTCATGCGGCAGTCCAAATCGGTTTAGGTCATTGCGAGAGGAGGTCACCACCGGCTAACTGCTCATCGTCTGCGAGATCGTTCGTTTTCTGTCCCGGAGGAAGCGCTATGAATACCAAGAAGCTGTTTCGACTTTGTGGGCCGATCCTCGTCCTGGCATTGCTGCTGAGCGGTTGGATCAGCGCCAGCCCGCTCCAGGCCCAGGACGACGAGAATGTGCTGGTCATTGCGATCTCAGGCGATGTCGAGACTCTGGACCCGCCGTTTTCGCGTTTCCAGCGTTCGAACGAGGTGAACTACAACATCTACGACCAGTTCTTCCGCTACGGGTGGTACGACACCGGTGAGGGCTACAGCGCCACTGATGTGAGCGTCATCGAAGGTGCCGCCGTCGAGTCGTGGGTCTGGTCCGACGATGGGCTGTCCATCACCCTCAACATTCGCCAGGGGGTGACCTTTCCCAAGACCGGACGCGAAGTGACCGCCGATGATTTCATCTACTGGTTCGAGCGGGCCTATGGCACGCAGTCCGGCACGGAGTGGAACTGCCTGACGGCCAACATCAACAGCATGGATCAGGTGGAGAAGCTGGGCGACTACCAGGTGAAGATCGACTTCTCCGCTCCCAGCCCCTGGTTCTTCTACCTGTTCCGCGACCAATCGCAGGCTCCGATGGATGCCCTGGAGGCTCAGGCGCACGTCGAGAGCGATGACCCCTGGGCGACCCGTTGGCTCGCCAAGAATGACATCGGGTCGGGCGAGTTCTACGTTGAAAGCTGGGAAGCTGGCGTCGAGATGGTGCTGCGCGCCAACCCCGACTACTGGGATGGCCCCGCCTTCTTCGATCAGGTGATCCTGCGCGTCATCCCCTCCTCGGCAGACCGCGCCCTGCTGCTCCAGCAAGGCGAAGTGGACATCGCCAAGGACCTGAGCGCGGACGAACTGAACCTGCTGCGCGACAGCCCCGGCGTCAAGATTCTGTCCGTGCCGACGCGCAACCAGATGATCCTCGGCTTCAACGTGCAGAAGGAACCCTTCACCAACAAGCTGGTGCGCCAGGCGCTGACCTATGCCGTGCCTCAAGAAGACGTGCTGAACGGCATCTTCAAGGGCAACGGGCTGATCTCAAAGGGGCCGATCCCGGTAGCGGGCCAGTTCCACGACAGCACGTTGTGGCCCTACAGCTACGACCTGGACAAAGCCAGGGAACTCTTGGCCGAGGCTGGCTATGCTGACGGTTTTGAGTTCACGCTGGACATCGCCCAGGGTGATCCCACCTCCGAGCAGATCGCTATCCTGCTGCAAGACGCTTTCGCTCAGATCGGCGTGTCCATGACCATCAACCGCCAGCCGTCCGCAGTGTTCGCCGAGCAGCTTGGCACGCTGGAGCACCAGGCCTGGATGCGCGATCTGCTGTGGTATGTGGACGACGCGGGCTACACAGGCAAGCTGTTCTTCGAGACGGGGGCCGTCGCCAACTGGATGGGCTACAGCAACCCGGACCTCGATGCCGTCATTGACGAGCTGGCCAGCACGCTCGACCCGGATCGTAAAGCCGAGCTTGCCGCCGAATACCAGCGTATTCTCAACGACGACGCGCCGGCGCTATACGTTGTGGATATGCCGTTCGAGATCGCCATGCGCGACGACATCCAGGGCTACGTGCAACTGCCCGACAACCTTCTGTGGTACTATCCGCTCTATCGGGGGGAGTGAGTCCCTCTTCCGTCACCGCTGACTGAACGCTGCGGTCGGGGCGTGCCCATCCACGCCCCGACCCACTCTGACACACGGACGAACACACCGCTATGCTCGAAACGCTGCGCGAATGGGGATTCTTCCTGAGCAAGAGACTGGCGATCTTGCTGATCTCGCTCGTCCTCGTGTCTATCATCACCTTCTCGGTGACGCACTTCATCGGCAATCCGGTGTACCTGCTCGTCGGTCCGCGCCACACGCAGCAGATGCTCGACAACATGATCCGCGACCTGGGGCTGGATCAACCGCTCTGGCGGCAATACCTGAACTACGCGGGCAACCTGCTGCAGGGCAACCTCGGTACCTCGCGCTATTCGTACAACCCGGTGATGCAAGACATTCGCTCGCGGCTGCCGGCCACGTTGGAGCTTTCGACATTCGCCCTCCTGCTCGGCGTTCTGTGGGCCGTCCCGGCGGGAATCCTGGCGGGCAGCCGCCCGCGCAGCCGCTTCGCCCGCATCGTGGACGTGATCGCTCAAGCCGGCGTCTCAATGCCGAGCTTCTGGTTGGGGCTGCTCCTTATCTACGTGTTCTTCGCCGAGCTGAGCTGGCTGCCCGCCCCGTTGGGCCGCATAGACCGCCAGTACCGCGCCATCGCCCAGGTGACCGGCTGGTACACCATAGACACCCTGTGGGCCGGGAACTGGGACGCTTTTGTGTCCAGCGTCAAGCACCTGATCCTGCCCGCGCTGACGCTGGCCATCACCACCAGCCCCAGCACGCTGCGCATCGCCCGCAGCAAGACAGAAGAGATCATGCAGAGCGACTATATCCGCTCGGCGCGCGCCTTCGGCCTGCCCAACAGCACCATCCGCCGCTACGCCTTCAAGAACATGCTGGCCCCGGTGGTCACCATGATCGCCATGACCTATGGCTACCTGCTGAGCGGCACCGTCCTGGTGGAGATCATCTTCACCTGGCCGGGCCTGGGCCTGTACGCCGTCGACGCAATGAATCATTCAGATTACGAGCCGGTGATGGGTGTGGTGCTGCTCAGCGCCGGGTTTTACCTGTTCATCTACCTGCTCGCCGACATCATCACGGCCCTAATTGACCCGCGCGTGCGGGTCACCAAGTAGCCGGAATACTTCTGAGGGCACCAGGATCGATCATGACGACTGCCGCAACAAGCCCGAAAACCGCCACCTTCGCCCGACCGTCGTTCCTGCGCCGTCTGGTGGACGCGAACGGTTTCTGGCGCGTGACGATCAATTTCGGCATCCTGCTCGTCTTCATCGGCCTGGGGATTCTCGCGCCGGTGCTCCCGCTGCAAAACCCGGTGAAGCCCAGCCCGATGAACACGCTGCAACCGCCCTCGGCTGAGACCTGGTTCGGCACCGATCGCGATGGGATGGACATCTTCTCGCGGACGATCCACGCCATCCGCACCGACTTCACGCTGGCCATCAGCTCTGTCCTGATCGGCATTGCCCTGGGCGTGCCGTTGGGGGCCATTTCGGGCTATTACGGCGGCCTGCTGGATAACGTCATCACGCGCATCACCGAGGTCTTTCAGGGCTTCCCCCAAATCCTGTTCGGCATGGCCTTCATCGCCGCAGCGGGGAACACGCTGACCAATGTGGTGCTGATCGTCGCTTTCTACAACATCCCCGTCTACAGCAAGATGGTGCGCAGCGTGGTCGTGCCGCTGCGCGACGTGGAGTTCGTCCAGGCGGCGCGTGTGGCCGGCAATCCCTCGCTGGCGATTGTCTTCCGACACATCATCCCCAATGCGCTGGTGCCCGTCTTCGCCCAGCTTCCGCTGAGCTGCGCCTATGCGGTGCAGATGATTGCCGGCCTCAGCTTCATTGGGCTGGGCGTGGAGATTCCCAAGCCCGAATGGGGTTCGATGATCCAGGTCGGCGCCAATTACATTGTGTTCGGCAAGTGGTGGCTCTCGATCTTCCCTGGGCTGGCGCTGTTTTGCTCGGTGTGGGTGCTCAATAACATCAGCGACATCCTGAAATCGCTGTGGTCAAGGCGGGTATAGCCGATGGCACTGGTGGACATTCAGAACCTGCGCGTGCAGTTCCACGTCGGGCGCGATGTGGTCTACGCCCTGCGCGGCGTCTCCATGCAGGTCGAGCGCGGCACGCGCACGGCTATTGTCGGCGAGAGCGGCTCCGGCAAGACGGTCACGGCCACGAGTATGCTCCGCCTGCTGCCGCCCACTGCCCGCATCACCGAGGGGCGCATTCTGTTCCAGGACACTGATCTGCTGGCGCTGAACGAGAACGAGTTGCGCCAGATCAGGGGATCGCAAGTCTGCATGGTCTTCCAGAACGCATCGGCGGCGCTCAACCCTCTATACCCAGTCGGCCAGCAAATCGCCGACGTCTATCGCCAGCACAACGGCGGCAGCAAGCGCGAAGCCTGGCAGCGCGCGGTTGAGGTGCTGGCCGCGACCGGCATCCCGCACCCGGAAGACCAGGCGCGCAACTATCCCTTCGAATACAGCGGCGGCATGGCCCAGCGGGCGATGATCGCCATGGCTTTGGTCTGCTCGCCCCAACTGCTCATCGCCGACGAGCCAACCACCGGCCTGGATGTGACCATCCAGGTGCAGGTGCTCGACCTGATCCAGGAGGTGGTCGAGAAGCTCAATGCCACGCTGATGCTGATCTCGCACGACATCGGCCTGGTATCGGTCATCTGCGACCGGGTGATCGTGATGTATGCCGGGACGGTGATGGAGACGGGCACGGCCAGCCAGGTGTTGGAGCACCCCGCCAACCCCTACACTATCCGGCTGTTGGAGTGTTTCACGGGCACCGATGGCGAGGAAATGCCCTTCATCCCAGGCCGCGTGCCCGATCTGCGCGAGCAGTGGCAGGGGTGCAGCTTCGCGAGGCGCTGCCCGCGCGCGCAGGATATTTGTTGGCGGGAGGCCCCCACCGTCCGCCAAGTCGAGCCAGGGCATCACAGCGCATGTCATTTTTCGTAGTCCACCTGGGCTGGCTGTCATGAATGCAGATGACGTGTTGGTTGTTCAGAACGCGGTCAAGGTCTTCACGGTGCGCCGGCGCAGCCTGAAGCGCGTCAGCATGACCGCTGTGGATGATGTCTCGCTGACCGTCAGGCGCGGCGAGACGGTTGGGCTGGTCGGCGAGAGCGGTTCGGGCAAGTCCACGCTGGGACGGGCGATCCTGCGGCTGCTCGATCTGGACGGTGGCAAAGTCCTCTTTGAAGGCCAGGAGATTCAGGGATTGAGCGAGCGGGAGTTTCGTCCTCTGCGCGCCAAGATACAGATGGTCTTTCAGGACCCGGCCACGTCGTTCAACCCGACTATGACCATCGGCCAGACTCTGGTGGACGCCATGCGCCTTGCCGGGCACCTGACCCTCAAGCAGAAAGAGCAGCGGGCGCTGGCTCTGCTGGATCAGATGCAGCTTGACGAGCGCTTTGTGGCGCTCTACCCCTACGAGATGAGCGGCGGGCAGTTGCAACGCGTAGCGCTGGCGCGCGCGCTGGCTCCAGAGCCAGACTTCATCTTCCTGGACGAGCCAACCGCCGCCCTGGACATGTCTGTCCGGGGGCAGATCATCAACCTGCTGCTGAGCCTGCAGCGGCAGAGCAGCCTGAGCTTGATCTTCGTCTCGCACGATCTGCGCGTCATTCGCTACATCGCCGACCGCGTTTACGTCATGTACCTGGGCCAGGTCGTCGAGACCGGCACCAAACGCGCCGTATTCGAGTCCCCGCGCCATCCCTACACCAGAGCTTTGCTGGCGGCTACGCTGATCGGGCAGGCCGAGCGCGGCGAGATGCGGCGTGCCGGGATGCTGGCCGGAGAAGTGACTCACAGAGCGCCCGACTTTGCGGGCTGTAGGCTGTACGGACGCTGCCGCCACGCGACGGATCGCTGCGCCCGCGAGCCGCAGGCCCTGCGCGCTGTCGCGCCGGATCATTGGGCGCGCTGCTGGCGCGCCGAGGAGCTGGCCCAGAGCGGCTGGCCTGCGGAGAGCGGCTCTGTGAAGGAAGGGCTGCCAACCGAATCACAACAAGCAACCGCGTGATACTCCTATAGACTGCTTATCTGGAGGGAATCCCATGTTTTCTGAACTTGGCAGTGCCGACCTCGTTGGCATGTTCATGCACGAACTGCGCCTGTGCAAGGTGCAGCCGGGCGAGAACGTGCTCATCTTCACCGATCCGCGTTTTCTGCACCCCGCCTATCCGCCCGCCGCGTTCGCGGCTGCGTCCAGCCTGGGGGCGAATGCTTACATCCTGGTCTCGCAAAGCGATCAGCGCTTTGACGATGCCCTTGTGCGCGCCGCCTGGCAGCACGCCGATCTGATCCTGGGCATGAGTATGCTGCCGCGCGGCATCGGATCGTGGATGTACACCGATACGCACAACGCCGCTCTGAAGGCGGGCGCGCGCGTGCTGATGGTGCAGGAGCCGCTGGAAGTGCTCAAGCGCATGTTGCCCAATGAACAGGTGCGCCGCAGAGGGCTGGCGGGGGCGCAGCGTCTCCAGGAGGCCAAAGAGATCCATATCGTCTCCGCCGCCGGGTCAGACTACGTGCTGCGCAAGGATGGGCGCAAGGCCATGTACCAGTGTGGCATCGCCGACGAGCCGGGACGCTGGGATCACTGGCCGTCCGGTCTGGTGACGTGCGCGCCCCTGGAAGACAGCGCCGAGGGGCGCTACGTGATCGAGCCAGGCGATGTCCTGCTGGGGATGTGGCGTCACGCGCAGAGCCGCGTTGTGCTGACCATCGAGAAGGGGAAGATCATCAAGATCGAGGGCGGCCCGGACGCCTACCTGCTCCAATCGCATCTGGAGCGGGCTGGTGACGAGGGAGCGTTCCGCTTCTCGCACGCGGGCTGGGGCATTGACGAGCGCGCGGACTGGGGTCATGTGGGCATGGACTCGGAGTCGAAGTACGGCACGATTCTGGTGGCGATTGGCCGCAACATCTTCGATGCCCCCGCCCCTTACTGCGGGTTGGGTGGAAAGAACGTGTCTGAAGCCCACTTCGACATCTGCTGCCGCAACACGAGTCTCTACCTGGATGGCGAGCTGATCGTCGAGAACGAGCAGTTCGTCGCAAAGGACTTGGGTTAGCGCCGCCGAGGGTTGGTGTACAGAACTGAGGAGTGCGATGCCCATCGCTCGACCGCGCCCTCAATCCTGGCAGGCGCGAGTGTGCCCTCGCGACACCCGGAACGGTTCTAAGCCAAAGGTCGAGCTACTTGCGCCGCCGGTAGATAATCTGATGCACGCGCTGGTACGAAATTCAAGGCTCAACTGTAGAAAGAGTGAAAAAGATAGCGACGAAATGTTTCAGAACGCGGGAGAAAAGGGGAAGAACACATGGCCCCGTCCGATCCTCCCCGCCGCCGAGTGCGACACGCGCCCGATGTTCTTCGATTAGCACGACGGGGGCACCGGTGAGGTGCCCCCACCCTTTTTTGTCACTTCCCTCACTATCCCCGCAGCCAGGCTATCGCCCAGCGGCGAGATCATGCGCGCGACCAGCCCCGCAGCCGCTCCGCCCATGCATCGTACACGCCCAGCAGCGACTCGCGCTTGCGCCGACCCTCGCCCGTGTCCGGGAACACCAGCGGGAACGTGCCCAGGATGTGATCTCGAAGTCGGCGCAGCTCAGGCCGTAGAGGTGGGCCACAAGCGCGTCAATCTCGTCGCGCAGACGCTGGCGCTGGGCAGGATCAAGGGCGGAAGATCACCCTGCGGCCAGAAAGCCATGCAGAATCGCGTAGAGCGCACTCGCCACCAGACTCGCCACCAGCACTGCCGGAATGCCGACAGAAAGCCATTCCCGGTCGGTAATGGGCCGATCGGTGCGCTCGCTGACGGCGATGACCACGACGTTCGCGCTGGAGCCAATGGGGGTTGCGTTGCCTCCCAGCCCAGCGCCAAGCGCAATGGCCCACCAGATCGGTTGGATGTCCACACCGAGGGTGCTGAGTTCGAGCACGATCGGGATGACGGCAATCGTCACAGGGATGTTGTCAATCAGCGCTGACAGGATCACCATTGTCCACATGATGATCAAACCCAGCAGCACCGGTGAAATATCCTGAAGTGTCAACAGACTTTGGGCGATTTGCTCCAACACACCCGCCGCTTCTAGCCCGCCAACCATGACGAATAGCCCGACGAAGAATAGCAGCACATCCCATTCCACATCCTTCAGAATCCCTGGGACTCCCATCTGCGTCCAGCCGAGCGCGACGCCTGCCCCAGTGAGGGCAGCGAACGCAGGGCTGATGTGTAGCGGGCGTTCGAGGATGAACAGCACAACCACACCACCGAGCACCAGCAGCACACGCCGCGCACTCCGCGGATCGGTCAGTGCCGCGCGTGCATTCAGCCCGTAGATGGCCCTGTCCCAATGCGTTTCAGGGTTCGCCGTACGCAGTTGATCGCGCAGGCGATAGCGCAGAACGAAGAACGTGACACCCCACACCACCAGCACAACCGGCCCCAGGTGGGTCAGAAAGTCGTTGAAGCTCAGCCCGGCGGCAGTACCTAGCAAGATGTTTGGTGGATCACCCACCAGGGTAGCCATGCCGCCGGTGTTGGAGAAAATGGCCTGCGAGATAAGCAGGGGCACAGGCGAAATATCCAGGAACTCAGCAATCAGCACCGTCATCGGGGACATCAACACGACGGTGGTCACATTGTCCAGCGCCATTGACAGGAAAGAGGTGGTCAGACCCAGCATGAACAGCAGGCGCATCGGGCCCCCTCTGCTGCGCTGCGCGACCAGGATCGCCACAGACTCGAAGAAGCCGGTTGTTTGCAGCAGGGCTACCAAGATCATCATGCCCAGCAGCAGGGCCAGTGTCTCAAACTCGACCGCCTCGATGGCGAGTTCTTCGTCGTAGAAGCCCAGCAGCAGCCCGGCAGCCACCATGGCCGCTGCCCCGATGCTGCTGACCACCATGCGATGCCACTTCTGGGCAAAGATCAGCAGCAAGGTGATAAGGAATATCGCTGTGGCCACTATCTCGGTCATTCAGACCATTCGCTTTTCTTGTTGAGCCAGTCCATCAGGAAAAGACTTCCCACGCGCACGCGCGACACGATGCCCACCAGCCGCTTGTCAGCATCAATCACCGGCACATCTACCACCTGATGATTGTGCATGAAGACCATGGCCTCCATCAGGCTGCTGGTCTCGCTCAGATAGTAAGGCGGGCGCATGAGCTCGCTGAGCGGCTTGTCCAGCAAGTCAGCCGTCGGCGGTCCCATTTCGAATTTGCTGTAGTCCTGGACGAAATCGGTCTTACGCAGGACCTGCACAAACTTCGGCATAAACTCAGTCAGCAGGTCGTCCAGCACGAGCACACCAGCTACATGGCGCTCTCGGTCTATGACAGGGACGATGCCCACCATATGGCCCCTTATGATGCGCATCGCCTCGACCAGGGTCGCGCCGACGTTCACCGTGAACACCTGAGTTCTCATGCAATCGGATACGCAATGCATCGCGAGTTACTCCTGGGGGCAAGATCAGCCACCCCGACTCGAGAATCCGTCTTTGTTGAGCGAGTCCGGCCCTCTCAGGGCCCGGCGTCAGCCTCCGGTTCGCCGGATCGTTACCTCCCAAACTCAGCGGCCCACGCATTATACACGTCCAGCAGCGCCTGACGCTTCTGCCAGCCGTCATCCGTGTTGGGGAAGACGAGCGGGAATGTGCCCAGGATGTGATCGAAGTCGGCGCGGCTCAGGCCGTAGAGGTGAGCCACGATCGCGTCAATCTCGTCGCGCAGACGCTGGCGCTCCGCCGGGTCGGTCGCGCCGCACGACTCGTCCCACGCGCTGCCCATGACCCCCTGCCACAGGTCGGCGAACTCGGCGCGGGTTCGGGCCTCGTTTTCAGTGGGCACGGGGCACCTGTCCAGGGTGAAGCAACTTCAGGTTGTGTTCATAGTGCTACTACACCCCGGCGAGAAACGCAAGGAGGCACAGAGCGAGGCACCCCGTCCATTCCCCCGTGCCCGGAGTAGCACCATCGCTGGGCCTCGGAGCGCCCGACAACAGCCTGCGGATCCACAAGCGCAAGGAAACTGGCCCGACATGGGAGCAGGTCCCTGTAGTGAAGCATAGCGGAACATTCGGGACCTGAACCTCGAGTCCCACGCGTTCGTCATCAACAAGGCCGAGTCACGGCCGGCGCCCGCCGGACCTCTCAAGAGCGTTCGTGGGCTTAAATCAGTTCATGAGCACAGCAAGCCCCGATTGCTTGACTTCCTACGAAAAGCACATATACTTGTAGTATGACTTCATACCTCATACCATACTACTACTTGTGGGTTTGAGTGATTATCGGGAAGAAGCCCATATGGCAGACAAGTTCGACGTCGCCCCGTTGAAGGGATTGGAGCTGCTCTCAGACCAGGTCTACAGCCACTTGAGGGAGCGGTTACTCGAAGGCCACTATCCACCAGGGTTCAAACTGCCCGCTGAAAGCGACCTGGCTAAGAGCCTTAACGTCAGCCGCGTTTCGCTGCGCGCGGCTTTGCAACGCCTGGAGCTTGAAGGCTATATTGAGCGCAAGCGTGGCGTCGGAACATTCGTGATAGATCGCCACCCACTCCACATCGAAGCAGGCATTGAGAAACTGATCTCGATGTCGGAGGTGATCCGTTCAAGGGGTCACGAGCCTGGTACTGCCGAGACCGAGGTTTTTACCCAACCCGCCGACAACGAAATTGCCGCCCGGCTAGGTACCACCCCGGGCGAGCCGGTAACGGTGATCAACCGGGTACGCACCATTGACGGAGAACCTATCTTCTGGGACTCCAATTACTTTCTGGCCCGGCATTTTCCTCCCACAACCCCAGTCAACGCGATCGGGGAGTCCCTGTTCTCGTTTGTAGAGAAGAGGTTGGGGGTTTACATCAGCCACGCCGTGGCACGCCTTCTGCCAGCACAAGTTGATGGCTTCCTGGCTCCGAAACTCAAGGTACCTGAGGGCACACTGCTGATTAAGCTGGCTCAGGTGCACTATCTGAAGGACAACACCCCTGTCTGGTATGCCATCTTGCTTTACCGCGAGAGTGAGTTCAGTTGGTACATTGTCCGGACGCGCTAGCGTGCCGGGCCGCTTGTGTCCGTGTTCGGACGAGGGGGGATTGATGGAGACAATATCCACCAAACCCTGTTCGCGTAGCGTGAATGTTGGTTTGTCGTGCATTGCTCGCACATAGGTATGAGAGGCAATTCTTCTAAGCGAAAGGATTCCCAGCATGAAAACCCACGGTGTTCTGCACAATGATCTGGCCCAGTTGATCGCTCGTATGGGGCACGGCGACATGTTGGTCATCGCCGATCGAGGTTTTCCCTTTCCCCGGCACGGATATACGCAGTGCATTGACCTGTCGATCGGTCGTGGCTTGCCTCAGGTGGCGGACGTTCTCAAGGTCGTGCTCGAGGAGCTTGAGATCGAAAAAGTGATCATCGCCGATGAGACCAAGACAGTAAGCCCCCAGACCTATCAGCAGTTCAAAGACATCCTTGCGCCCGTGAAGAACAAGGGCAATGTCATTGTGGAAGAGAACATTCCCCATCCCCAGTTCAAGCATCTGGCTCTGAATGGCGGCCTTGAAGGCAAGGAGGTCAAGGGCTTCGTGAAGTGCGGCGAGTTCACCCCATATGCCAATATCATATTGATCTCCGGCGTGGACTTCTAATCTTGACCGTACACCTGGTCGTGCGACCAGGTGTACAGCCTTTCTTTTGAAGGGTGCCGAGATATGGAGAAAAAATGGATCTTGGATGAGATCTTCCAGGTCCCCAAGCCAATTATCGGGATGGTGCATTTGCGTCCGCTGCCCGGCGCTCCTCTCTACGATCCCCGGCAAATGACCATGGACGATGTAATTGGGATCGCCGTGGAAGAGGCTCTCCGACTAGAAGCTGCAGGGGTGGATGGCCTGCAGATTGAGAATATATGGGACTATCCCTACCTCAAGGGAGCGCAGGTTGGACACGAAACGACAGCTGCTCTGGCCGTGGCCACTTGGAAGGTCAGGAATGCAGTGAGTGTTCCAGTCGGTGTCAACTGCCACCTGAACGCAGGCATTCAGGCGCTTTCGGCTGCTGTAGCGGCAGGGGCGCGGTGGATTCGGGTCTTTGAATGGGTCAATGCGTACGTGTCGCACGCCGGGCTAACCGAAGGAATTGCAGGGCTGCTGGCGCGGCATCGAGCGTCCCTCAAAGCCGAGTCGGTCAAGTTCTTCTGCGATGTCAATGTCAAACATGGCAGCCATTTCATCATCTCTGATCGTACTCTCATTGAGCAGGCGCACGACGCCGAGACCGAGGGGGCTGAAGGACTGATTGTAACGGGGTTTGAGACGGGTCAAGCGCCTACCCCAGATAAGGTCCGCGCGCTGGCGGAGCAAGTGACTATCCCGGTACTGATCGGCAGTGGGATGACGAAGGACAACGCGCCGCAACTGCTCCAATATGCAGATGGCGCAATAGTCGGAAGCTACTTCAAACGAAATCACGCATGGAAGCAAGCCGTAGACGAAGCCACTGCGCGCGAGTTCATGAGCGTCGTCAAGGAGTTCCGGGAAGGGCTGCGATGAACCACTTCCAGATGTCTGGCGAGATCCTGTGTATGGGCGCCTGTACTACTAGGCTTCTTGGCGAACAGTTTCCAGGTAGGCATTGACGGTCTCGA
>CAYNHD010000034.1:0-10375 GCA_964396775.1 uncultured Thermoflexus sp.
ATCCTATACCGCTCACCTACGAGATTTCGTATGTCCTTAACTTTATCCACTCCCAAGCACGCCGCTAGTAGATATGTGCATCCGCGCATGATCCCAGACTCGCGACTCCAGACTCGGGAGTCGCAGTGCGCTCCGGCCCCCGATCACTGTCATTCCTCAGGCGAGAGTTCGTGAATTTCTCATGGAAATTATCGTCTGCCCTCCCTGGCAGCCCTGCATTAACTCAAAATTGAGATATAATGAAGCTAACAACCGGATGGGGGACATCTGGTCTGGGGCCAGCCGCTTGCCAGGAGAGAGGCAAGCAGCACACCGAGTCCGTAGGGACTCACTGGCGGGATACCACGTGCATTGGCAGCATACTCCTTACACCTTGCCCTTGCTAGGATCGGTTCTGGTGCTTCTGGTGCTGGCGGCACTGATCTGGCAGCGGCGCGCTACGCCCGGCGCCGTACCACTGACTCTGCTGATGTTGGCGGTCGCTTTCTGGTCGTTCGCTTATGCGCTGCAACTGGCGGGCGCCGATCTGAAGACTCAGTTCTTCTGGGCGCGGGTCAAATACCTGGGGGTGACCAGCGTTTCCCCGCTGTGGCTGGTCTTCGCCCTGAGGTATAGCGGGCGTGCCTACTGGCTGACCCGGCCTGTGCGCGCGCTGCTGGCCCTGGTTCCGCTCGTGTTCACAGCATTGATGTGGACGACCAGGGCGCACGGCTTGATGTGGCGCGACATCCACCTGCATGACACGGGCGACTTCATGGCTGTGTTCAGCGACGCAGGCCCGGCTTTCTGGGTTCATTCGCTGCTGGCCTACGCCGCGTTTCTGCTGGGTGCCTGGCTGCTGTTGGAGGTGATGCTGCGTGCGGGGCGGGGGCCGTATCGCTGGCAGGGGCGGCTGGTGCTCATCGGGCTGTTCATGCCGCTGATCGGCAACGCTGTGTACATCTTCGGCATCAAGCCGTTCGGCCCGATTGACCCGACGCCGTTCGCTTTCTCGCTGAGCAGCCTGGCCCTGGCTGGCGGTCTGATCCGGCTCAAGCTGCTGGACGTGGTGCCTGTGGCCCGCGATATGCTGATCGAAACGATGAGCGACCCGGTGATCGTGCTCGACAGGCTTGATCGCGTCGTAGACCTCAACACGGCGGCGCAGCGCGTGTTGGGCTGCGCAGCAGAGCGCGCGGTTGGGCAGCCGGCAGCGCAGGCGCTCAGCCCGCTGGCCGCTTCGCTCGCCGGGGGGCCGGACTCCGCGACGGAGCCTGGTGTCCTGGCGGTCAAGGTGGGCGGCGAGCCGCGCTGGTACGATATGCGGGTATCACCCCTGAGCAACGGGAGTGGGCACGATCACGGGCGGCTGGTCGTGCTGCACGATATCACCGAGCGGCGGCATTCGGAGGAATTGATCCGGCGCTACGCCAGCGAAATGGAGCAGCGCAACGCCGAGCTAGACTCGTTCAGCCACACCGTCGCCCATAACCTCAAGACTCCGCTTAGCCTGGTGCTGGGCTACGCAGGCCTCATCGCGTCCGACGTGGATCGGGCGGCCCAGCCAACAATCTACGAGATGGCCCAGATCATCGAGCGGACGGCGCTGACCATGAGCGGCATGATCACCAGCCTGCTGATGTTCGCCCAACTGTACGAGGCGGCGCAGATGGTCAGCCCGGTGGACATGACGCTCCATGCCTACGCCGCCGCCGACCGGCTGCAAAAGGTGATCGCGGATCGCGGCGTGCAGGTGACCATTGAACCCGACTTGCCGCCAGCGCAAGCCTATGACCCCTGGGTGGAAGAGGTCTTCGCCATCCTGATTGACAACGCGATCAAATACATGGCCCCCGACAATCCCGCCCCGTGCGTCACCGTGCGCGGTGCCCGGCTGCCGGAGAGCGACGCCGTGCGCTACGAAGTGCAGGACAACGGGATCGGTATTTCACCGCACGATCAGGAGCGGCTGTTCGCACCGCTGACCCGCCTCAAGCAGCTAGACGTTGAGGGCTTCGGCATGGGGCTGACCATCGCCCAGCGCATCGTGCAGAAGCTCGACGGCGCGCTTGGCGTCGAAAGCGAAGAGGGCGCGGGCAGCACGTTCTGGTTCACGCTGCCCGCCGTCCCCGCCCCGGTCGAGCAGGCGGCACAACCCGTCCCTGCGCCAACTGCACCAGCGTAGGAGAGTCCTTGAGGAGTCCCGCATCAGCTTTTGCCCCCCATCCCTGGCCCTTCCCCCACGAGGGATACTGTTGGCGAAATGCTTCCGTAGCGGCGTATTGCAATACGCCCCTACGGGGGCGCAGCAGAGCAGCGCTCCTACGCAACCAGCGCGTGCTTAGTTTGCCAGCAGTATCACGAGGGGGAAAGGGCAAATGCACGCGCTCTAGAGCGTGTTATGAACTCCGCACGCTCGGCGTAGCGTGCAGGGCACGGTGCATGGGTAGCGCCCTGACCCCACCCTGTAGTCCCTCCCCGCTGGCGGGAAGGGACGGCTTTCTCCCCTTTCCCTGCTTGCGGGGAAAGGGGCCGGGGGATAGGGGTTGAAAAGTGCATGACACGCTCTAGGCCCCTCCCTCCTTGTGGGGGAGGGGTTTGGGGTGGGGGGACGACAACTTCTCAGACAATCCCTGGGGGGCCGTCCGGCCCGATGACCATCCCTGACGCGATGACCTGCTGCGGCACCAGGTCCGGCGTGGCAACCAGGTCGTAGACCAGCGCCCCCGTCACGCGCACGGGCACGATTTCCCCCGCCGGAAGCTCGCCCTCCACCAGCACATAGCCGTCAATCTCTGGCGCGTCACGGTAGGAGCGGGCCAGCGTGATCGTCTGGCCGGTCGGCGACCCGTCCTCGTTGGTCGCCTCGGCGTGACCCTCCACCAGCACGTCGAGCGTCCGCCCGACCAGCGCCTGGTTGCGAGCTAGGCTGATCGGCTGCTGGACGCTCATCAACAGGTCGCGGCGGGCGATCTTGATGTCCTCGTCCACCTGGCCGGGCAAGTCGGCGGACGGCGTGCCTGGCTCGTAGCTGTAGGTGAAGCAGCCCACGCGGTCGAAACGCATCTCCTCGACAAAGCGCAGCAGCGTCTCGAACTCGTCGTCGGTTTCGCCAGGATAGCCGACGATGAACGTCGTGCGGATCGCCAGGTCGGGCAGGGACGCGCGCATCTTGGCGACGGTGGCGCGCACCCAGTCCACGTCTGCCGGGCGGCGCATCCGGCGCAGAGTGCGGCGGTCGGCGTGCTGCAGGGGGATGTCCAGGTAGGGGACGATCTGTGGGTGGGCGGCCATCGTGTCAATCAGCCGGTCGGTGACGCAGCCAGGGTAGGCGTACATGAGGCGTAGCCAGGGCAGGTCTGGCACGGCGGCGATAAGCTGCTCCAGCAGGTGAGCCAGCCCGTCGCGCAGGCCCAGGTCGTGGCCGTAGTCGGTTGTGTCCTGGGCGATCAGAATTATCTCTTGCACGCCCCGGTCGCGCAGGGCGCGCGCCTCGGCGATGATGCGCTCAATGGGCCGGCTGACGGCAGTCCCTTTGATGGCGGGGATGGCGCAGAAAGCGCACGGGCGGCGGCAGCCGTCGGCGATCTTGAGGTAGGCGCTGGCCCCTTGCACGGCGGTGCGGCTGACCCCGCGCTCGTCCGCACCGACGGTGTGCGCTTCGTCGGGCAGGTGGTAGAGCGGCTGGGGATGGTTGCGCGCGCGCAGGCGGCGCACCAGGTCTACGATGTCCATCCAGCGCCGCGTGCCGATCACCCCGTCCAGCCCCGGCACCTGGCGGGCCAGGTCGTGCCCGCCCCGCTGGGACAGGCATCCGGCGGCGATGAGCAGTTGGCCGGGGCGCTTGTGGGCAGCCAAATCGCGCAGCGCCGCGACCGATTCCTCGCGGGCAGGGGCGATGAACCCACATGTATTGACGATCAGCACTTCGGCGCGGTCGGGCGCGGTTGTGCCGCGCAGCCCGGCCTCATCGAGCAGCGCCGCCATTGACTCGGAGTCGACGGTGTTCTTGGCGCAGCCGAGGCTGAGCAGGTAGTAGGTATCGCGGCGTTTGGACATGCGGGTTGGCTGCTTTCTACTCACAGGGCCGATTTTGACGATAATGATTGGCAAAATGCCGCGCGGATCATAGCGCAGCCGGGCGCGCGCGTCGAGGGTAGATAGACAGGATCGCAGAGGCGCAGAGGACGCAGAGAAGGACATTGAGGAGAACTATTGAAGACTCTCTGCTTTTCTCCGCACTCTCTGCGCCTCGGCGCTAATGCTTTGCTCTCAGAGAGGCGGCGTGTTTTCGCTTTGCCAGCGGCGTGCTAGAATGAGAGTCAGATGGCGAACGGAGAGGATGAGGTGCGTGATGGCTGCTGGTGGGGGTTTCTGCGCCCGGCACGGCCCTTTCGACCCGCCCAACCAGACGTGCCCCTACTGCGCGCTGGAAGAGGCGCAGCGCCGCGCCTATGGCCCCCCGGCAGGAACCGGCCAGCCATCCGCTCCGGCTGAGGGCGAGCGCACCAACGTCATCCAGCACGCCCCGCCGCCGGATGAGGCCCCCGCGCCCACCGAAGCCATACCCCGCGAAGAGGCCGAGGCGCTGGAAGCCGCGCCCGCAGACGCCGCGCCCCAGCCGGAAGCGCCGCCCGCTCCGTTGGGCTGGCTGGTCGTCAAGTCGCCGCTGGCGCGGCGGGGCGAGATCGTGCCTGTGCGGGCGAACCAGATCATCGGACGCGAGGGCGACGTGCGCTGGGACGATCCCCGCCTGTCGCGTCAGCACGCCCGAGTCACGCTGGAGCCGCCGCACGATGACCCGGAGGGCGCGCCCGTCTTTCACCTGTGGCCGTTCGGGACGACGAACCCCGTGTTCATCAACGGGCAGGAAATCCGGGGCGCGACACCCCTGCGCGAAAACGACGAGATTCAGCTTGGCGATACATTGTTCGTCTTTAAGTTGTTGCCAGACTGAGGTGCAGAGCCTATGAGTCAACCGAGCGCCGCGCCGCTGGTGGTCAGCGTGGCCATGCACACGGACGTAGGGAAGCAGCGCGAGCAGAACCAGGACGCCATCGGGCACCTGATCCCCGAAGACCCGCTTGTGTTGGGCCGCCTGGGGCAGCTATTCGTGCTGGCCGATGCTGACGAATCGCTGGCGCGCAGCGACCTGGCCAGCCAGTATGCCGTCAGCACCATCCTCAGCAGCTACTACGAGCAGGAACAGGGCGCGCCGCCCGAACGCCTGGCGCGCGCCATCGCCGAAGCGAACAACGTCATCTACGCCGAGGCCCAGGAGAGCGGTGCGGCGATGGCCGCGACGGTGATCGGCGTGGTGATACGCGGGCACGATCTGATCCTGGGCACGGTTGGCGATAGCCCGGTCTATCTCATCCGCGATGGTGCGCCGCGCCGCCTGACGCCCGAACTCCCGGCGCGAGCACTGCTCAGCGAGAGCGCCTTCGGCGAGGAAGGCGAGCCGGCGCTGGCGCTGGGCATCAGCCGCTCGGCGCAGGTGGACATCATCACCGGGCGCGTGCGGGCCGGCGACACGGTGGTGCTGTGCAGCGACAGTCTGGCGCGCTACGTCACGCCGCAAGAGATGGCGCAAACTGTGATCAAACTGCCTGCCGAGCAAGCCGCCGAGGCGTTGGTGGCCCTGGCCAACGAGCGCGATGGGGCCGACGACATCTCGGTGATCGTGCTGTGCCTGAGCGAAGATGACGATCTGGCGCGCCTGCCGCGCATCCCCGACCCGATGGAGGCGTGGGGAGTGCCGCGCCGCCCGGAGCGGGCGCGTCCCGCTGAGGCTGCTGCTCCCGCTGCGCCCGGCGCGCAGGCAGTCGCCAGTTTGCTGGGCGGCGTGTACCGGCTGCTGCGCGGCAACACGGTGCTGACCGGCGCGAGCATGGCGGTGGCGCTGGTGCTGTTCGTGCTGCTCATGCTGGCGATTTCCAGTCTGGGCGGCGACGAGGACACAACCCCCAAAGCAACGCCCATCCCGCCAGCAGCGTTGACGCAAACGGTGACGGTCGGCCAACAGATGACGGCTCAGGCGGTTGCCCAGGCGACGAGCGATGCGGCCCTGGCCGCCACGTCCGCTGAAGCGGCCCGGCTGACGCTCACCCCGCCCACGCCCGTGCCGACCAGCGGCCCGCAGATGGAGGCGGGCCTCTGGTTCAAGGTGCTCCCCGGCGACCCCATCCCGGCCTTCGACGCGCCGAGCTTGCGCGCCGAGCGTCTGACCGATCTGGAGCCGGGCAGCAACTACCGCGTCTCCAACGTGAATCGCGGGGCCGACGCCGGGCCGTGGTATCAGGTGGTTGACAACCTGGGCGAGGAGATACGTTGGGCCAACGGGCCGAGCCTGCACGCGCGCATCGTCGTGGTGGACGACGCCGGGAACCCGCTGCCGGACGAGGCGCAGCCGCTCGACGTGCCCCCGCCGGGGCCGGATGGCGCGCCCGTGCCGACGCGCACGCCTGCCGTCACCGCCACCCCGCGCCCCACGCAATCTGGCACGCCCGGCACGCCCGTTCCGCCGCCGCTCACGCCCACGTCCACCACGCGCCCGTCCATCGCCTACGGCGTGGAAGCGTGGAATGTGGGCACCATGGTGGTGCTCAGGGCCGACCTCGACCTTTGCCGCATCCCCGACGTGATGGCGTGCGACGCTGGCAGCGCGGCTGAGGGGGAGATCGGGGCGATTATCCAGGGGCCAGTTCCGGCGGGCGAGCACTGGTGGTGGGAAGTCGAGTTCCAGGACGGGCGCGCCGGCTGGGTGGCCCAGGTGTTGCTGGGGATTCCGTAGGGCGGCGGGTGGAGTTTTCGGTGATCAGTGATCGGTTTTCAGTGATCAGTTGGTGATCAGTCGTCGGTGATCAGTTCTCAGCACAGTGATCCAGGCCGCTCGTTTCGGCGCTCTGGAAGCGTGTATGAGACCCCTCACCCCTGCACCCCTCTCCCTCAACGGGGCGAGGGGAAACCCTGTGCCTTGCTCCCCTTCTCCCCCTGGAGGGAGAAGGGGGCGGGGGATGAGGGGAACAAGACGACGTACCAAACGCGCTCTGAATACGAGGGAGGAAAGACCGGGCGCAGCGAGGCCGGGGGGGTTGAGCTAATAACCGGGGCGCAGCAGAGCAGCGGCCAGCCCTCGAAGAGACTTCCGAAGTTTTCGAAAACTTCGGAAGTCTGGCGGGACGTATTGCCATACGTCCCTACGAGAACACTACCAGCCGCCCGCCCCCGCGCGCCAGTTAGGAGTGGACATACACCCGGAACACCGGCGGGCCGGTGGGCCGGTCTGCGTAGGGGCTGCCGCCCGCTGGCTCGATGGACACACCAAACCGCTCGTAGGCCGGCAGCGGTCGTTCCAACGGCACGAGGATGTACATGGGATCGCCCGCTGCGGTGAAGATGCCCCCACTGCGTAGCGCGCCTTCACGATCCAGCAGCCAAAGCTGGAACGTCTGGTTTGCGGCCAGCACTGGAAGCTGCTCCACCCGGATCACCGCCCGGTCACCGGCAGGCGTTGCGACCAGTTCTCCGCGCAACGCGGGCTGATCCTCGGACGCTTCGAGGGCGAAACGCTGCGCGCCAGCCTGGGCGGCGATGTGGGCGTAAAGCTGGGCGGGGTCTTCGGGCGCGGGCCGTGACTCCTCGAACGGGCGCAGCACGAGCAGCGCCGCCACCACCACGGCCAGCACTGCCGCCGCCGCCAGCCACAGGCGCGCCGCACGCCGCCAGACGAAAGCCCTGCTCGCCGGCTGTGCCCGCTGCTCGCGCCCGGCGGCCAGACGCGCCCGCAGGTCTGCCCCCAGATGCGCTGGCGCAGGGTAAGCCGAGGCCAGCACGTAAAGCTGGCCGGCCAGCGCCCGGTACTCGGCCAGCAGCGCCTGGCCCTCCGGGTCGGTGGGCAGCCACGTCTCAAGCGCCCTGGCCTCGTCTGGATCGAGGGCGTTCAGAGCATAAGCGGGGATCATCCCCAGCAGCTCGTCACGGCTCACTGCGTCCATGCGTTGCCCCGCTTCGTCCCCCATTCGATCCCTTTTTCACCATCTTCTACTAATTCCATACGATCATTCCCCGCCCTGCAGATCTGTCAGCGGCTCGCCCAGCCACGCCGCGCGCAGCTTGGTCATGCCCAGGCGCAGGCGCGTCTTGACCGTGCCCAGAGGCAGGCTGAGATGCTCGGCGATCTGGCTGTGCGACATGCCGTAGAAATAGGCCAGGGCGATGGGCTGGCGCTGCTCGTCCGGCAGTGCGGCGACAGCCTCCAACAGCAGCCGCCGGTCGGCGGTCTCCCGCTCGTCTACCGGCAGCACGTTTTCCCAGGCTTCGGGATCATCATCTATCAAGACGGGAGCGCTGAGAGGATCGCGCTTCTGCCGGCGCTGGGTGTCAATCGCCAGCCGCCGCGTGATGGTCAGCAGCCAGGGCACGAAGGTACCCCGCGCCGGGTCGAACGTTTCGGCGCGGTGCCACAGCCGCATGAAGGCGTCCTGCGTCACCTCTTCGGCGGCCATCGTGTCATTGAGCACGCGCAGGGCAACCGAATAAACCAGGCCCGCGTAGCGCGCGTGCAGCGCCACGAGAGCCTCCTCGTCGCCCTGTTGGATTCGCTGGAGCAATTCAAGCTCAGCGGGCTGGCTCATCGCTCAATGACCTTGCTGGCGGCGCGCACGGTCGCGCTGCCTGTCGGGTGCATCCCACTTCTGTGGAACCTTGTTCGTAAGGGCGTATGGCGATACGCCCCTACAGCGAGCGGAGCAGAGCAGCGCCCCTACGCACATCAGACTCACCACAATTCTGGGATGCACCGCTCCCTGCCAAGACTATAGCACGGTGCGCCTAGCCAGGATAGTGAGCGCCCTCGATTATTCCAACCATTTTTGAAGAAATTGGCCGCGCGCAGATCCAAACGCCCTGCGCCGCGCGTATGAAGGGGTAGCCGCTGTAAGAGTGAGTATTCGACAAGTATGTGGAGGAAAACACCATGTCTCGGAAGTTTGCACCTGTGGTTTTGGTCATCGCGTCAGCCCTGGTACTGATTGCCATCGTGATCGGGCTGTCCGCAGCCGGGGCGCAGGAAACGGGCGCGACCGTGCAGTTGGGCGGCAACGCAGACCTCGGCCCCTTCCTGGTAGATGCCCAGGGGATGACGCTCTATATCTTCGCCAATGACACGCCGGGCGTGAGCAACTGCTCCGGCGACTGCCTGGCCAACTGGCCTCCTCTGTTGGTCGCCGAAGGCCAACAGGCCACGCTGGCGGCGGGCATCCCTGGCAGGCTGGGCGTCATCCAGCGACCGGATGACGGCACCTTCCAGGTGGTCTTCAACGGGATGCCGCTCTACTACTGGGTCAACGATGCTCAGCCGGGCGACGCGACGGGCCACAATGTGCGCGACGTGTGGTTTGTCGCCAGGCCGGCGGATGTGTCGCTGGGCGGCAACACTGAGCTTGGCCCGTTCCTGGTCGGCCCCAACGGTATGACGCTCTACCTCTTCACCAAAGACACGCCGGGTGTGAGCAACTGCTCCGGCGACTGCCTGGCCAACTGGCCGCCCTTGCTCGTCGCCGAAGGCCAGCAGCCAACGTTGCAGCCGGGCCTGGCGGGGACGTTGGGCACCATCGCGCGCGAAGATGGCACCTTCCAGGTGACCTTCAATGACATGCCGCTGTACTACTGGGTCAACGACGCGCAGCCGGGCGACGCGACGGGCCAGAACGTCGGCGAAGTGTGGTTCGTCATCCAGCCCCCGACAGTCAGCGTGGGTGGCAACGACGAGTTAGGCCCGTTCCTGGTGGGGCCGGACGGCATGACCCTCTACCTCTACACAAAGGACACGCCGGGCGTGAGCAACTGCTACGATGAGTGCGCCGTGCGCTGGCCGCCGCTGTTGGTCCCGGAGGGCCAGCAGCCAACCGCCGGGGAAGGCGTCACCGGCAGCCTGGGCATCACCGAGCGACAGGACGGCACCTACCAGGTGACCTACAACGACATGCCGCTCTACTACTGGATCAGGGATGTGGTGCCCGGTGATGCGACGGGCCAGAACGTCGGCGAAGTGTGGTTCGTCGTCCCGCCGGAGAGTGCGGGCGCGGCGAGCATGGGCGAGGAAAGCATGGCCGCAGCCCTGGACGGAGCAGCGTTGGTTGCTGAGCGGTGCACCGTCTGCCACACCCGCGAGCGCATTGACAACGCCAGCAAAGACCGCGCCGGTTGGGAAGCGACCGTAGACCGCATGATCGGCAACGGCGCGAAACTCACCCCGGAAGAGCGCGAAGCGGTCATCGAGTTCTTGAGCAGCCGTTAGTGCCGCTTTACCTCACCCCCGCTCGGCGCTGACGCACCTCACTTCCCCCTCTCCGCACGCGGAGGGGGGGCAAGGCCGAGCGCCGCGAGGCCCGGG
>CAYNHD010000034.1:10385-17702 GCA_964396775.1 uncultured Thermoflexus sp.
TACCCCCCCCCCCGGGGGCGGCGCCCGCCCCCCCCCCCCCCCCCCCCCCCCGGGGTGGGGGGAACCGCCCGCGCGCGGCGAGGCCAGGGGGTGAGGCAAACCGGACGCGACCTGCTCGCCCCTGACCCCCTTACGGTTTGGGGATCGCCAGGTCGGGCGAGCCAACTGGCGAGAGCTTGAGGTCGGGCTGCGTCGCCTGGATCAGCTCGTGGATGATCTGCGCGTACTTGACCTTCTCGCGGGCGAACTGAGCCAGCGAGTCCGCGCCCACCCAGGGCTTGTACATGGCCCCCGGCCCGGCCACCAGTGCCGGCCCCGGCTCGATCTTGAAGTAGCACGGCGAGCAGACCCGCGCCATCTCCGCCCCTTCGTAGAAGCGATTGAAGCCGCCAAACGAGTCCGAGAGCATGATGTGCAGGTCGAGCGGCAGGTCTACCGCCTGGCGGATGCTGGCAAGCTGGGGCAGCGACAGGTCGCCGAGCGGGTTGAAGGTGCCCGCGCCGAGCGATTGCAGCACGCGCCCCCCCGCCGCCGAGCCGTGCCCGGCGAAGATGCTGACTTTAATCGTCACGTCGGCGGGCAGGTGACCGCGTTTGCGTAGCTCGTTGAGCAGCCACAGCAGCCCCTCGTCAATCGCCAGGAAGCCGCGGAAGCCCAGGTCCACCAGGCGCAGAATCTCGGCGATGACGTAGCTGAGCTGGTCCGAGCCGCGAAAGCGCAGCCCGGACAGCCCGCCTTCGGGCGTGACAAGCTGGCGGCCCACATCCCAGCCGGAGCGCGGGCCGGGCGTCATGATCACTTCAAGCTGGGCGGCGGCGGCCATCTGGGCGAAGTCGCGCAGCTCGGCGTCGTCCAGCAGCGACGACCCCATAACCACCGAGATCAGGCGGTGAATGGGAATCTGGCGTTTGTGCATCTCGTCAATGAGAGCCGCCAGCACCTGGGGCCGCTCGATGCCGGAGATCTCCATGCGGTAGTGGCCGCCGTCGGGGAAGACGCGGCCCGAAGTCGGCAGGTGATAGGCGTCGCGGCCAGGGATGCCGACCGCTTCCATCATGGCGCGCACGTCGTGTAAGTTTCGCATAAGTGCTTTCTCCTCAAGCTTTCTCCTCAAATAGTCAGTTGCCTAAGTTCGAACTGGCAGGGCAACGAGTCCATTGCCCCAACGAACGCTTGCCCCTACAATGGGCGCTGATAGCCGGCCCACTGAGAGAATCTCATGCCATGCAGCAACTCCTGCGCGATCTACATGCCCATGTCTGGCCCGTTCGCTACCTTCACGCCCGCTACGCGGCCCTGGAGAAGTGGCTGATTCTGCGCCACGCCCTGCCCGCCGAGCGCCTGCCCCTGCCCGACTTCCTGGGCATCGGCGCGCCGAAGGCGGGGACGACATGGTTGTACCGGAATCTGCTCGCCCATCCGGACATTTACTTCCCGCGCTACAAGGAGCAACATTACTTCGATCGGCACTACGACGCCAGCCTGCTCCTTTATGGGTCGCGCTACCGGCGCGGACGAGGCAAGGTCAAGGGCGACATCACACCTGCCTACAGCATCCTGCCTGTTGAGCGGATTCGCTTCATCCGCCGCATCATGCCCGACGTGCGCCTGATCTACATCCTGCGCAACCCGATCGAGCGCACCTGGTCTGAAACCATGCACAACCTGCTGCGCAAGGATCACAAGCGCCAGCTTGAGCAGGTTCCGCCAGACGAGATCATCGCCACGCTCAACAGCGAAGCGGTCGTGCGGCGCTCCGGATACCTGACTAACCTCGACAACTGGCTCAGTGTGTTTCCGCCCGAACAGCTTTTCGTCACCTTCTACGAGCGCATCCGGGCGGAGCCGCGCGCGCTGCTGCAGGACGTGTTCGCGCACATCGGCGTCCGGCAAGACGTTGACTGGGCCGCGTTTCCCGCCGAACTGGAATTCAACGTCAATCCCCGCACGGAGATTCCGCCGCAATGCCTGGCGCTGTTGCAGGAACGCTACTGCCCGCTGATCGAGCAGTTGCACGAACGCTTCGGTGCCCCGGTCGCCTCCTGGCGTTGCTCAGCCGGATAACTGCCCGGCCCGCTGGCGGGCGCTAGTCTCCTCCCACCTCCTTCAGCACGCGCAGCACGCGCAGCGTCACCCATTTGTTGGGCTGCTTCTTGCCGCCGAAGTCCACCCAGGTCTTGCCAGTATAGTCGTAGTCCAGCGTCCAGCGGCCCTGGGCGTCCTGTTTGGCGCGGATGAGGGCCAGGGCGTCGGCGAGTCGCGGGTCGTCCTGGTAGCCCAGGCCGACCAGCGCCTCGACATTCTGCAGCAGGTCGGTGACGTAGAACACCGGGAAGCCGAACTTCCACCAGTTGCCGCTGGGCTTATCGCTGTAGCCGGTGGGGTACTTGGCCCGCGCCGGATCGGTGCCCAATAGAAAGGCCGCGCCCTGGGCGATGGCCCGCTCGATGGCGGGCGTGCGGCGCTCCATCGGCAGTCTGCCGAAGGCCAGCATCACCTTGACGGCTCCCCACGCGCAGGGCAGCTTGTTGTTGGCGCCGCAGGCGAAGCCGGGCCCGCACTTGCCCGCGTAGTAGCGCACGGCGGCCCGCCGATCGTCGGCAGGCGCGATGCCCTCGCCGGTGACGGTGCGCGCCATCCAGTCGAGGGCCCCTTCCAGGCGCGGATCGTCGTAGCCCAGGTCGAGCAAGGCGGCGCACAGGTTACCTTGCAGGCAGTCCACTGTGGTGGAAGGCGTCCCGCTGATGGTGAACTGCCCGCCCGTCGTCAGGGCGTGATCGAGCAGGTAGGCGCAGCCGCGGGCGATGCGCTCATCCAGCCGGGCGGACGCGCCCAACTGGGCGAGCAGGATGATCGCCCAGACCGTGGAGCGATACTTGGGGTTGTAGCCGGGACCCGGCTCGACCCAATAGCCTTCGTCGCTCATGCCGTCCAGAACGGCGGCAATTGGCCCCTGCACGTGCGCCTCGGCCTGAGCCGCGCGCAGTTCAGGGTCGTCCGGCGGGCGGTCGAGCAGGTCGCGCAGTGCCAGGTAGCGAACGCCGGGCGACTCCGGCTCCAGCAGCCATGCCAGCGAGTCGCCGTTGAGTTGATCCTGCCATGCCATAGCCACCCCCCGTGCGCACTCTCAGAGCGGGCGCGAGGCCGCTCAGTCCTCTTCTTTCTCTTTCAGCAGCGCCACAAGCTCGGCGAAGGTGTCATCTTTGAGGCCGAACCAGTGCTCCGGCTGCGGGAACGTTTTGTCCTGCACCTCGGCCACATACTGCTTCAGGCCGTTGAGGATGACCTCGCCAGCGTTGCCATAGACTTTGGCCATCTTGGGCCGGAAGCGCGGGTACAGCCCGAACATGTCGTGGAAGATCAGCAATTGACCGCTGGCGTGGGGGCCGGAGCCGAGGCTGATGATCGGGATGCTGGCCCGCTCGGTGATGATCTGGCAGACGCGGTCCGGCACCATCTCCAGCAGGATCGAGTACGCGCCCGCCTCTTCCAGGATGGCCGCGTCCTCGATGATGCGCAGCGCGCGCCCGGCGTCGCGCCCCTGCACCTTGAACCCGCCCAGGCTGGAGGCGCTCTGCGGGGTCAGCCCCAGGTGGCCCATACAGGGGATGCCAGCAGCGACGATGCCCGCCACGCGGTCGGCCATCTCGCGCCCGCCTTCCAGCTTCACCGCGTCGCAGCTTGCCTCGGCCATGAAGCGCCCGGCGTTGCGGATGGCGTCCTCGACTGACGTCTGGTAGGTCATATAGGGCATGTCGCCGATCAGCCAGGCGGTCGGCGCGCCGCGTCGCACGGCCTGGGCGTGGCGGATCATGTCGGCCATTGTCACCGGCAGCGTGCTCTCATAGCCGAGGATGGTCATGCCCAGGCTGTCGCCGATGAGGATCATCTCCACGCCCGCCTGCTCCTGGAAGGTGGCGGTGGGGAAGTCGTAGCAGGTGAGCATGGTAATCGGCTCGCCGCGCTGGTACTTCTCGTAAAGATAGGGCAGCGTAATTTTCTTGCGGTCAGACATCAACAAAACCTCCTGATTCATTGACCTAAACCGGTACCCTATTATGGGGCACTTTGCCCGCCAAAGGAAATAGGTTGGACGGTTGGGGGCGTTCCTGTAGAGGCGGCCTTCAAAAGCCGCCCCTACGAACGCAGACTCTCAGACTTCCGAAGTTTTGAAAACTTCGGAAGTCTGGTTGCGGGCCAGGGCGCAGCAGAGCAGCGCCCCTACCCTGCGCGCTGTCCCTTTGCCGCGCGGGCAGGGCCGTGCTATAACCGGAGGCCGCTGGTCAGGACAACACATTGAGGCGAGGCGTATGCCGCGAGTTCACGAGCGCGCCTTCCGTGTGCGCCACTACGAGTGCGACGCTTACGGGCACGTCAACCACGTCAACTACCTGCGCTACATGCAGGAAGCCGCGATGGACGCTTCGGCAGCGGCAGGGTATGGCGTCGCCCGCTACGAGGAATTGGGGCGGCTGTGGTTCGTCCGCGAGACGGACATCAGCTACCTGCATCCACTGCGCTACGGCGACACGGTGATCGTCAAGACCTGGGTGCAGGACTTCCGGCGCGTGCGCTCCCGCCGCGCCTACGAACTGCGCCTGGCGGCGACGAGCACGCTCGTCGCCCAGGCGACCACCGACTGGGTTTTCCTCGATGCAGCGACCGAGCGCCCCACGTCCGTCCCGCCGGAGATGATCGCCGCGTTCTTCCCGGAGGGGATGCCCACCAGCGGCGACCGCCGCGAGCCGTTCCCCACGCCGCCGCCCCCGCCGCCGGGCGTATTCACCCTCCAGACGCGCGTCGCCTGGCGCGACCTGGACACCGCCGGGCACGTCAACAATGCCAACTACATGGCTTACCTGGAAGAATGTGGCGTGCGCGTGGCGGAAGCGTATGGCTGGCCCCCGGCACGCATGATCGCCGCCGGATTCGGCATTGTCGCGCGGCGCTATCGCATCGAGTACCAGCAGCCCGCCCTGTTCGGCGATGAGCTGACCGTGGCGACGTGGTACTCCGACGCCAGACGATCCAGCGCCATCCGCCACTACACGATTACCCGCCCCCGCGACGGCGCGCTGATCGCCCGCGCGCGCGCCGTCTGGGTGTGGGTGGACCTGGCGAGCGGACGCCCGATCCGCATCCCGGACGAGTTCATCACCGCCTTCGCCCCCAACCGCGCGCTGGAGCCGGGCAAGAGCGAGAAGACCCGCGTGGGCGAAAGAGACTCGTAGAGGCGGCGTGCCGAGAGACTTCCGAAGTTTCCGAAAACTTCGGAAGTCTGGTTGCGGGCCGAGCGCAGCGAGGCTGGGGGCGAGGCCTTGTAGGGGCGTATGGCCATACGCCCCTACGGCTGGCGCTGCACGCACCCGTCTGGGAATCAGACGGCGCGGGGATGCCGCCGGACAGCGCCCCTACCGGCCACCGATCACTGACAACTGACCACTGATCACCAAAGGAGTTCGTCTCATGGACTTAACCCAACGCATCGCCGCCGCGCGCGGCCAGACCCCCGCCGACCTGCTGCTGACCAACCTCAAGCTGGTCAACGTCTTCACCGGCGAAATCTACCCGACCGAGATCGCCATCAAGAACGGGCTGATCGTCGGCGTGGGCGAAGGCTACAGTGCCGCCGAGACGCTCGACCTGGGCGGGCGCTACGTGGCCCCCGGCCTGATTGACGCCCACGTGCACATCGAGAGCAGCCTGTGCGCTCCGCCCCAGTTCAGCGTGGCCGCGCTGACGCATGGCGTGACCAGCGTCGTCACCGATCCGCACGAGATCGCCAACGTGCACGGGCTGGACGGCATCCGCTACATGCTCGACGCGGCGCAGGGCAACCCGCTGAGCATGTTCGTCATGGCGTCGAGTTGCGTCCCGGCCACGCACATGGAGACGGCGGGCGCGGCCCTCGACGCCGCCGACCTGACGACCCTGCGCGACCATCCCTGGGTGCTGGGCCTGGCCGAGATGATGAACTACCCCGGCGTCGTCTTCGCCGATGCGGGGGTGTTGGACAAGATCGCAGCTTACAGCGGGCGCGTCCTGGACGGGCACTGCCCCGGCCTGCGCGGGCGCGACCTGAACGCCTATATCGCCGCCGGTATCGCCAGCGACCACGAATGCACGACGGTCGAAGAGGCGCGCGAGAAGCTGCAGAAGGGCATGGTGGTCTTCATCCGCGAGGCGACCAACGCCCAGAACCTGCGCCCACTGCTGCCGCTGGTCACGCCGGAGAACAGCCGCCGCATCTGCTGGTGCACCGACGACCGCCAGCCCGCCGACCTGCTCGACGACGGTTCGATTGACCACATGATCCGCGTGGCCATCGCCGAGGGCGGGCTTGATCCGGTGACGGCCATCCGCATGGGCACGCTCAACACGGCGGAGTACTTCCGCCTGTATGACCGGGGAGCCATCGCGCCGGGCCGCCGCGCCGATTTGTTCGTCTTCTCCGTACTGGACGCACCGCGCGTCGAGCTGGTCTTCGCCGGGGGGCGGCTGGTGGCGCGCGACGGGGCGCTGGCCGTGGACCTCCCCGCGCCGCAGGTTGCGCCGCTGCCGCGCTCGATGCACATCGCCTGGGACACGGTGGATTTCGCCATCCCCGCCAGCGGGCGGCGGGTGCGCGTCATCGGCAGCCTGGAGAACCAGTTGCTCACCGAGCACCGCGTCGAGGACGCGACCATCGTGGACGGCTGCGCCGTCGCCGATCCAGCCCGTGACCTGCTGAAGATGGCCGTCATCGAGCGGCATCACGCCTCCGGCGGCATGGGCAAGGGCTTCATTCACGGCATCGGTCTGAAGCGCGGGGCCATCGCCGGGACGGTCGCCCACGATCACCACAACCTGGTGGTCATCGGCGCGGACGACGCCAGCATGAAGACCGCCGCGCGCGCTGTCGAGCGCATGGGCGGCGGACTGGTGGCCGTCAAGGGCGAGCAGGTGCTGGCCGAGCTACCGCTGCCGGTCGGCGGGCTGATGAGCGAGCGGCCCATCGGCGAGGTGCGCGCCGCGCTGGATCGCCTGCTGGACGTGGCCGGGCGCGAGCTTGGCTCGCCGCTGCACGACCCCTTCATGGCCATGAGCTTCATGGCCCTGGAGGTGATCCCCAGCCTCAAGCTGACCGACGCCGGCCTGGTGGATGTGGAGAAGTTCGAAGTGGTGAGCCTGTTCGCCGGGTGAGGCGCTGCGGCGGCGTAGGGGCATATGGCGATACGCCCGACTTCCGAAGTCTTCGGAGACTTCGGAAGTCTAGTGCATGTTGGCGGAAGTTCACCAGCGGCTGTTCGATGGTTTACCCCACCCTAAATCCCTCCC
>CAYNHD010000035.1:0-17661 GCA_964396775.1 uncultured Thermoflexus sp.
CACAATCCCCCCCCCAGCTACGCTAGCGGGGGCACGATCTCGCACGCCGCTCGCCCCTGCCCCTAGCTCTGCGGGGGTAAGGGGGCGGGGGTTGGGGGCTTTCGACAACTGCCTACCAACTCGTTCGTGGACCCCCCGCGTCGCACGTTTCGCCGGCGCGCAGGCCGCACGATATGATCGCCCTGGCGCGAGCCGAACCACAGGAGGGTGTCATGAGTGTGATCGCCTCAGCGAACTGGGATGAGTGGGTGGCGAAGTCGGCGGCGCTGCTGCGCGGCAACCGCATCGAGGGGGACGGCTGGCGCTACACTGCCCCGGCGACCAGCCCGACCGCGCACACCGCCTACGTGCACCAGTTCCTGTGGGACTCCTGCTTCCACGCGCTGACCTGGCGCTGGTTCGACCTGGCGATGGCCCGCGACGAACTGCGCGCGCTGGTCGCCGCCCAGGTTCAGGATGGGCCGGATGCAGGGATGATCCCGCACATGATCTCGCGGTGGGGCGGTTCCGAGCGGTTGTGGGGCCGCCCGGATCATAGTCTGATCACCCAGCCGCCGCTGATTGCGGTGACGGCCATGCTGCTCCATGCCGATGCCCCCGACGTGCCCTTCCTGGCCGAACTCTACCCCGCGCTGTGCGCCTATCACGCCTGGTTCGAGCGGCGGCGCGACCCCGACAGCGATGGGCTGGTGTGTCTGATCCACCCCTGGGAGTCAGGCTGGGATGCCTCGCCGCGCTGGGATTGGGCGATGGGCCTGCCGCACGACATGACCTACGAACAGGGGCGGTTGGCACGGTTGGCGCTCGCTGCGCGCGTGGTCGAGTCTGGCTGCGATGCGGGCGCGTTGCTGGGCGCAGGGTTGTATTGCGTCGAGCCGGTGGACTACAACGCGATCCGCGTCGCCGATCTGGAGGCGCTTGGCGAGATGGCCGCCGCGCTGGATCGTCCCCAGGAAGCTGCGGAATGGCGCGGGCGCGCGGCCCAGGTGCGCGAGGCGTTCCAGCGCAAGATGGTGCGCGACGGCTCGCCCTACGATCTGGACGGCGCGGACGAGCAGCCCGTCGTGCAGGAGAGCGCGGCGCAGGTCGTCGCCCTGTTCGGCGGCTGCCTGACGGAGGCACAGGCCGAGCGCCTGGTGGCGCAGCTTCGCCAGCCGCGTCACTGGCCGCGCTTCCCCGTGCCGACCTCGCCGACGGACTCTCTGGCGTTCGTGCCCGATCGCTACTGGCGCGGCAACGTCTGGCTGAGCGTCAACTGGCTGATCTATATGGGCTTGCGGCGCTATGGGTACGCGGTGCTGGCCTCCGAGCTGGCCGGGCGTAGCCTGGCGCTGGTGGCGCAGACAGGCTTCTGGGAGTACTACCACCCGCTGACGGGGCAGGGCCTGGGGTCCACGCCGCATAGCTGGTCGGCGATTGTGCTCGACATGCTGGGCCGCGAACGCGGACTCGTGCCCCCGCGCCAGACGTGAGCGCGGAGCCAGGGTGAGGTCCGTAGGGGCGTATGGCAATACGCCCCTACGGGGGCGCAGCAGAGCAGCACCCCTACCCGCCTGACAGGTTCTGTACGCACCCTGGGTCGCGCAGTGCCTTGACTTCTGTCCGTCCACACCGTATGCTAGGCCCAACCTTATACAGGCTCAATAGTGCCTTTCGCCTGCACACAGAACGAACGGACCGATGGCAATCACTCAACGCGCGCACGAAAAGCTCACCTTCCTCTACGGCCCGCAGCGCGGCGCCGCCTGTCTGGAGCGGTTGCTTGCCCGGCTCGCGGACTTCCGCGCCCGCCATCCCCAGTTGTCGCAGCGGCCCGTCGCCCCCCAGGAACGCTTCACCGAGCGCGATGTCGTGCTGATCACCTACGGTGATTCGCTGCGCGCGCCGGGCGAAGCACCACTCAAGACGCTGCACGGCTTCCTGCGGCGCAGGCTGGCCGGAGTCGTCTCGACGGTGCACATCCTGCCCTTCTTCCCCTATTCGTCCGATGACGGCTTCTCGGTCATTGACTACCTGGCCGTGAACCCCGACCTGGGCGACTGGGGCGACGTAGACCGGCTGGCGGGCGATTTCAAGCTGATGGTGGACGTGGTGATCAACCACGTCTCGGCGCGCAGCGTCTGGTTCCAGCGTTTCCTGGCCGGCGACCCGGCCTACCAGGACTTCTTCATCAGCGTGGACCCGGCCACCGACCTGTCGGGCGTCGTCCGCCCGCGCACGCTGCCGCTGCTCAGCGCGGTCGAGACGGCGAACGGCGTGCGCCACGTGTGGACGACCTTCAGCAGCGACCAGGTCGATCTCAATTTCGCCAACCCGGACGTGCTGCTGGCGATGGTGGACGTGCTGCTGTTCTACGTGGCGCACGGCGCGAGCATGATCCGTCTGGACGCCATCGCCTACCTGTGGAAGACCATCGGGACGGGCTGCATTCACCTGCCGGAGACACACGCGGTCGTGCGCCTCTTCCGCGACATCCTCGACGAGGTGGCGCCGAACGTGGCCCTGATCACCGAGACGAACGTCCCCCACGCCGAGAACGTCTCGTATTTCGGCGACGGCACCGACGAAGCCCAGCTTGTCTACCAATTCACGCTGCCGCCGCTGCTGCTGCACACCTTCGCCACCGGCGACGCCACCAAATTCAGCGAGTGGGCGGCAGGGCTGGAGAAAGTCTCTGAGCAGACCTCGTTCTTCAATTTCACCGCGTCGCACGATGGGATCGGGGTGCGCCCGGTCGAGGGGATTCTGTCGCCGGAGGAGGTGGCCGCGTTGGTGGCGCGGGCGCGCGCGCACGGCGGCGACGTGTCCTTCAAGACCAACAGCGATGGCACGCGCAGCCCTTATGAGCTAAACATCAACTACTTCGACGCACTCTCCGACCCGGCGGGCGGCGAGCCATTGGTGCTGCAGGCGCGGCGCTTCCTTGCCTCGCAGGCGATCCAACTGGCCTTCGTCGGTGTGCCGGGCATTTATATCCACAGCATGCTTGGCTCGCGCAACTGGAACGAAGGCGTGGCCCAGACGGGGGCGCTGCGCACGATCAACCGCGAGAAGCTGTGGTGCGACGCGGTGGAGGCCGCGCTGGACGATCCAGGGTCGCTGCGCAGCTACGTCTTTTATGCCTACCGCGACCTGATCGCCCGCCGCACCAGCGAGCGCGCCTTTCACCCCAACGGCGCGCAGCAGGTGCTCGATCTGCACCCGGCGGTTTTCGCCCTGCTGCGCACGTCGCCGGACGGCGCTGAGCACGTCGTCGCCCTGACCAATGTCTCCGACGGGCCGATCACCGTAGACCTGGCCGGCGTACCGCTGGATGGCGTCCGCGCCTACTGTGACGCGCTGAGCGGGCAAGAGATAGCGCCCGCCGCGCCGCTGATGCTAGAGCCGTACCAGGTGGCCTGGCTCAAGCCAGTAGGGGAGTGATCAGTGATCGGTTTTCAGTGAGCAGTTCATGGTGATCAGTTTTCGGTGATCAGTTGTCAGCGAACGGGTGTCAGGGTAGGGTATCTCAGAGCACCACACTGACAACTGAGAACTGCCAACCCCAAACCGACAACTGAAGACTGACAACTGATCACTGACCACTGACGACCCCACACAGGAGCGAACCCCATGCGTATTGGATTCGTCGCCACACGCATCGCCGGGCTGGACGGCGTTTCGCTGGAGATCAATAAGTGGGCCGAAGTGCTGCGGCGGCTGGGCCACGAACCATACTTCTGCGCGGGCGAGTTGGGCGAGTACGCCCAGCCGGGCCTGGAAGCGCCGCCTTTCCACTTCCAGGACCCGGAGGCGGTCGCCCTGCATGACGAAGCCTTCAGCGGCGCGGAGGAGTCGCGGGCGCTCTACCGGCGCATCGCCGAGTCAGCGGCGCGGCTCAAGGCGACGCTCTACGAGTTCGCGGATCGCTTCCAACTAGACTGGATCATCACCCAGAATGCCCAGGCCATCCCCATGCAGATCGCGCTGGGCGTGGCCCTGCGCGACTTCATCAGCGAGACGCATATCCCGACCATCGGCCATCACCACGACTTCTACTGGGAGCGCGAACGCTTCATCGTCAACCGCATCCCCGACATCCTGCTGACCGCCTTCCCGTCTGAGGGCACTTCCACGCGCCACGTGGTGATCAGCACGGCCATGCAGCGCGAGCTATTCATGCGCCGCCGCCTGAGCGCGACCTACGTCCCCAACGTGTTCGACTTCCGCAACCCGCCCCCGCCGCCGGACGACTACGCGCTGACCGTGCGCGACGAGCTGGGCATCGCCCCGGACGAGCGGCTGATCCTCCAGCCGACGCGCATTGTGCGTCGCAAGAACATCGAGCGGGCGGTGGAGTTGGTGCGCCAGTTGAGCGAGGGCGACCCCCGGCACCGCTACGTCCTGGTCGTCACCGGCTACGCGGGCGACGAGTCCGGCTCGTACTACGACTGGCTGTTGCGCCAGGTGGAGACGGCGGGCATCCGCGCCCTGTTCATCGGCGACCGCATCGTGGAGCGGCGCGGCGTGCAGGACGGGCGGCGCACCTACACGCTGTGGGACATCTACCCGCACGCCGACTTCGTGACCTACCTGAGTTCGTATGAGGGCTTCGGCAATGCCCTGATCGAGACGCTCTACTTCCGCAAGCCGCTGGTCGTCAATGCGTACACCGCGTACCGCTCGGACATCAAGCCGGCGGGCGTGCGCGCGGTGGAAATTCGCGAGGACGTGACGCCGCAGACGGTGCGCGACGTGCTGGCTCTGCTCGACGATCCGGCGGAAGTGGCGCGCATCGTCGCGCACAACTACGCGGTGGGGCAGGCGCATTTCTCGTATGAAGTGCTGGAGTCCAGGCTGCGGGCGCTGCTGGCGTGAGGGAGAAATCAATCAAATAGTTGAGAAAGAGTGCGGCCAGCCAATTCTTTCTCGCGCATCTCAATACTAAATGAATTGACATCCGAAACGTTTTGGATTATGGTAAGAACATCTATCCAAAACGTTTTGGATGACGCGATGAAAGTTACACTTAAGACGATTGCTGAAGAAGCGGGCCTTTCCATCACCACAGTCTCACGGGCGCTGGCCGGGTACGACGATGTTAACGAAGACACCCGCCGCCGCATCGTAGCCATTGCCCAACGCCTCGGCTACCAGCCCAACCTCGCCGCCCGCCATCTGCGCAGCAAGCAGACGCACACCATCGGGATGGTCATCCCGCTCACTTCGTACTTTTCCGACCCGTTCTTCATGGAACTGCTCTCTGGCGTGGGCCGCCAGGCCGCCGAGTATGGCTATGACCTGCTGCTTTCGGCCCAGCAGCCGGGCGAAGAGGAACTCAGCGCCTACCGACGCATGGTCGCCAGCAGCCGCATTGATGGCGTGGTGCTGGCCCGCGTGCTGGCCGACGACCCGCGTATCGCCTTTCTGAAGGAGGCCCATCACCCGTTCGTCGCTTTCGGGCGCTCGAACGCCAACGACTACCCGTACATTGACGTGGACGGGGCGACCGGCGTGTATCACCTGGTCGGGCACCTGATCGAGCGCGGGCACCGGCGCATCGCCATGATTCTGTCGCCGCGCAAGCTGGCCTTCACCACTGCGCGCTTCGAGGGCTACCAGCGCGCGCTGAACGAGGCCGGCATTGCCCTGGCCGAGCAGTACATCGTGGAGTCCGACCTCACGCAAGAGGGCGGGCACGTGGTGGCGCAGCGCCTGCTCGATCTTCCCTCCCCGCCAACGGCTATCGTCGCCTGCAACGACGCGATGGCCATCGGGGCCATGCAGGCGATCCGGGCCTGCGGGCTGGCCGTGGGGCGCGATGTGGCCGTCGCCGGTTTCGATGACATTCCCACAGCGGCCTTCACCGATCCGCCGCTGACGACGGTCCGCCAGCCGATCTACGACATCGGGCGGCGGGCGCTGGACATGCTGATTTGTGTTATCCGTCAGAAGCCGCTGGACGAGGCGCACGTGCTGCTGGTTCCAGAGCTAATTGTGAGACAGTCCAGCGGCACACCCCCCTCTCGGTGAGCAGTTGTGTCAAGGAGGTGACCAGGGAGCACGGACCCATCTCAGTTTCGTGGAGCACGTCGCGTAGCATAGTGGTTACGTACAGCCCAAAACAGGAGAGAATAGCATGAATCGTCATAAGTTCCGCGCAATAGGGGTTTTGTTGGTGGTGGTCCTGCTGGCCGGCGCAGTGGGCGTTTCCGCCCAGGATGGCAAGGTCACCTTCTTCTCCACGCAGTTCAACATCGTCGAAGAGACCGACAAGGCGCGGGCCATCCTGGCCGACTTCGGCGAGGTGGACTTTGTGCCCAGCGAAGAAGGCCCGATGATTGACCTGCTGAAGGCCGAGGCCGAGGCCGGGTCTGGTACAGTGGACCTGGTGGGCGCGCTGCACGGCACGTTCCCGGTACTGGCCCAGGAAGACCTGCTCTTCGACCTGAGCGACCTGCTGGCCGAGATCGAGGCCGAGGTTGAGCTGCCCGCCGCGTTTGTTGAACTGGGCAAGCTGGGCACCGAGGACTACCAGTACTACATCCCCTGGATGCAGGCGACCTACATCATGGCCGCCCATGTGGATGCCCTCCAGTACCTGCCGGAAGGGGCCGACATCAACGCTCTGACCTGGGAGCAATTGGCTGCTTGGGCCAAGAACCTGTACGACGCCACTGGCGAAGCCCAGCTTGGCCTGCCGGTTGCCGGCCTGTTCCACCGCTTCCTGGAAGGGTACCTGTACCCGTCGTTCACCGGCGGCATGGTGACCGGCTTCAAGAACGCGGACGCCGTAGCCATGTGGGAGTGGTTCAAGGCCGACCTGTGGCCCTATGTCCACCCGCAGTCCATCACCTATGAGTTCATGCAGGAGCCGCTGCTGGCGGGCGAAGTGCTGGTCGCTTTTGACCACACCGCGCGCCTGATCAACGCCTTCAACGAGAAGCCAGAAGAGTTCGTCGGCTTCCCGGCCCCGACAGGCCCGGCGGGTCTCGGCTTCATGCCGGTGGTGGTCGGTTTCGGCATCCCCTACACAGCCCCCAACCCGGATGGCGCTGAGGCGCTGGTGAAGTTTATGCTCACGCCGGAGACGCAGGCCCGCGTGCTGCAAGACCTGGCCTTCTTCCCGGTCGTGGGTGGTGTTGACACTGCCAACCTGTCGGCGGGCGTGGCCATCGAGGCGGCGGCTGTGGCGGCGCAGGCGAACTCGCCCGACGCGCTGCCGGCGCTGCTGCCGGTGGGCCTGGGCGCGCGCGGCGGCGAGATCAACGAGATCTTCCGCAACGCCTTCACGCGCATCGTGCTGAACGGCGAAGACATCCAGACGGTGCTCGACCAGGAAGGCGCCAGCTTGCAGACGCTGCTGGACGAGACCGGCGCGGCCTGCTGGCCGCCCGACGCGCCCAGCGAAGGGGCCTGCCAGCTTCAGTAGCCCTGCCTGCACGGGCGCGACGTTGGTAAGTTAAGTTCCTTAACAGGGGGAAGAAGAGAACCGGTTTCTTCCCCCTGTTATCATCTTGAGCAGAAAGGCGGCGCACGATGAAGATGAAGAGACTCAGGTTCAATTTTGCACCGTATCTGCTGATCCTGCCCTCGTTTATCTACCTGGCTGTGTTCTTCGCCTGGCCGATGGTGCGCTCGCTGCAACTGGCCTTCGTGCGCGATAGCCAGATTCTGCCTGTGCTCAGCGAGCCAGAAGAGAAGGCCGATGTCGTCGGGCACCTGGAGATGCAGGTAGACGTGGCTGTGGTGGATCGTATCAGACAGGACGAGACGCTCGCCAGCGGGCGCACGCGCCCGGTTTACTGGTTCAAGATCGCCAGCGAGACCGAGAGCGGCGAGCCGATCGAGGGCTGGGTGCACCAGAAGAACCTGTTCATCAAGTCGCGCACGGAGTCAGACACGGCCCGTGTGGTCAGCGGGGAGGGCGCGAAAGAGTGGACGCTCGATTACGTCGAGCGCATGATCAACGACTATCGCTTCCGCGAGGCGCTGCAAACCACGCTGCTGCTGATCGTGTTCATTCTGCCGATCCAGTTCGTGCTGGCCATCACCATGGCCCTGGTGCTGCAATCACAACTGCGGGGCAACAGCCTTTTCCTGTATATCTACGCCATTCCGTTGGGCATCTCCGACCTGGCCGCCGGCCTGGTCTGGGTGACGATCTTTACTCAGCGCGGCTATTTGAACACGTTTCTCCAGCAATTGGGACTCATTGACCAGCCGTATATCTTTCTCTCCGCCGAAAACCAGCACTGGCTGATCGTGGCCATTGTGCTGGCCGAGGTCTGGCGCGCCACGTCCATTGTCATGGTCATCGTCGTGTCGGGCCTGCAGGCCATCCCGCGCGAATACCTGGAGGCGGGCGAGCTATTCGGGGCCAGCCTGTGGCAGCGCCTGCGCCACATCACGCTGCCGCTGCTCAAGCCCAGCCTGCAGGTGGCGCTCATCCTGCGCACGATCCTGGCTTTTCAAGTGTTCGCCGTGGTGGTGGCCATCACCGGCGGGCGTGTGCTGACCGTGCTGGCCTACGAGACCTATCGCTGGTACGACCCCGGCGACAGCGGCTTCAACAACCCCAACATGGCCGCCGCCTATGCCGGCTTCATCATGTTGATCTCGCTGGCCTTCGCCGTGTTCTACCTGCGCACCGTCCGCACCCAAGAGGAGGCAGCCAGAGAATGACCACCCGCGCCCTCGACCCCGTACAGCGCCGCGCTCTTCGGCGGCAGCAGCTTCGCCGGGCCGGCGTCTACGCGCTGGCGATCCTGATCGCGCTCTGGATTCTGCTGCCGATCTGGTTGATCGGCACGATGGCCTTCAGCACGCGCGACGATGTGTACGGCTTCCCCAAACAGATGGCGCCCATCCCGTTCACGACGGACACGATGCAGTTCTTCATTGATCAGCCGGGCATCATTGACGGCACGCGCAACAGCATTGTGGTCGCCGTGATCACGCTGGCGATGTCCACGCTCATCGCTGCGCCCGCCGGCTATGCCATCTCGCGCTATTTCTTCGTGGGCCGCGATGCGTACCGGCTGGGCATCCTGGCCGTGCGCGCCTTTCCTATCGTGATTCTGGCGGTGCCGCTGGCGGTGACCTTCATCGAGTGGGGCATGTTCGACAAGGTGTACAGCGTGGCGCTGATGCACACCGCCCTGACGCTGCCCACGACCGTCCTGGTCGTGTCGAGCGTGTTCGCCAGCATCCCGCGCGAGTTTGAGGAGGCGGCCAAAGTCTTTGGCTGCAATGCGTACCAGGCGTTCATGCGTGTGGTGCTGCCGCTGGTGCTGCCCGGCATCGCTGCTTCGGCGATCTTCACCTTCGTCATGTCGTGGAACGAGGTGTTCGCGGCCACGCTGCTGACCATCCGCAACCGGACGCTGCCGGCGCTGATCCTCTACCAGCTCAACAAGTCGTCGTTGCAGTTCCAGTACGCCGGTGGCTTCTTCATGCTCGTCCCGTCGCTGATCTTCATCTTCTTCATCCGGCGCTACCTGTTCAATATGTGGGGCCAGATCACGAAATAGGGGAAAGACTATGGCTGAAATCCGCATTGAGAATGCAGTCAAAACGTTCGGCAAGGTGGTCGCCGTAGACAATGTGAGCCTTACCGTCCACGAGCACGAGTTTGTCGTGCTGCTGGGGCCGAGCGGCTGCGGCAAAACCACGCTGCTGCGGGCGATTGCCGGGCTGGGCATGGTGGATTCCGGGCGGATCATGATCGGCAGCCGCGACGTGACCTACCTGCCCCCCAAAGATCGCAATATCTCGATGGTCTTCCAGAGCTACGCTATCTTCCCCCACATGCGCGTGTTCGATAACATCGCCTTTGGGCTGAAGATGAAGCGGATGCCGAAAGACGAGATCAAGCGGCGCGTGCAGTCGGCGGCGGAACTGCTGCACATTGAGAACTTCCTGGATCGCTACCCGTCGCAGATGAGCGGCGGGCAGCGCCAGCGCGTGGCTGTGGCCCGCGCCATCGCCGTGCACGCCGAGGTACTGCTGATGGACGAGCCGCTCAGCAACCTGGACGCGCTGCTGCGCCTGGAGATGCGCGCCGAGCTTAAGCGCCTGCTGGCCGAGCTAAAAGCGACGACGGTTTATGTGACGCACGATCAGATCGAGGCGCTGAGTATGGGCGACCGCATCGCCGTCATGCGCGAGGGCAGGATTCTCCAGTTCGATTCGCCGACCAAAGTGTACGATATGCCCGCCGACCGCTTTGTGGCTGGCTTCATCGGCACGCCGCCAATGAACTTCCTGGAAGGGCAGGTGCGCCGCCACGATGGGGCGGTCAGCGTCTATATCGGCGACTACGCCCTCAAGCCCATCCCGGAACTGGCCGAGACGCTGGCGCGCTACGACGGCCAGCCGATTGTCGCCGGCATCCGCGCCGAGAACATGGAGGCGCTGGGCCAGCCCGCCGAGGACGCGCTGAAGGTCACCGTGCTGGTGGTGGAGCCGCTGGGATCGCAGAACCTGCTGACCATTCGCATTGGCGAGGACATCATCAAGGTCTCCACCCACCCGGACTTCCGCGCTGCGCCCGACCAGGACATCTGGATTCGCTTCCCCAGCGACAAGATTCGCTGGATTGACCGCGACAGCGGCAAGACGCTCCTCCCCGACCTGGACAAGCTGATGTCATGAGCGAGGGCGAAGGGGGGCGGGCGCTGGACTCTGCCCGGCACAGCAAACCGCTGGACTTTGGGGCGGACGGCGTTATTGGCAGCGTGGACACGAGCGGACGCTTGATCGCGCTCAACACGGTCCACGAGCGGGTGGGGTTTGTCACGCTGACGACGGCTGACCCCTTTCCCGAAAGCCAGCGTTATAACCCGGAAGCGGTGCGCCACTATCGCGCCGGGCTGGCGCTGCTGGACGGCTTTGGGCCGCAGTTTGCGTCACCGGTGAGCGGGCGCGCCGCGCGCTTGCTGGCCGACGCCATCCCGCAGCTAACCCTGACCCTGGCCGACGGGACGTCCGCGACCATGACCGCCTGGGCGGGCGGCGGCGGGGCCTTCCAGCGATGGACGGGGGGCGCGCCGTATCGCTGGCGCGGGCGGCTGTCGCTGCAACGCTGCGCCTACACCCAGTTGACCGAGGGCGGCCCGCTGCCCATGCCGCCCCTCCAGACGCGGGCGCAGTTTGCTGACGGCGTGCTCACCGTCGAGAATCCCGCGCTCCCCTGGGCAGCAGCCATCGCCGGCTTCCCGCCGGGCGAGGCGTGGGAGCGCAGCGCCGACGGCCCGCTCGACGTGGACATTGCCGGCGCGCCAGGGACGACAACGCTTGTCTACGGCTTCGGCTCAACGGCATCCCAGGCGCGCGCGGCGGCGCTGCGCCTGGCCCAAGACCCGGCCCCCAGCCTGGAAGCTGCGTGCCAGGCGTGGCGCGCGCGTTTCGATGGCGCGCCCGACGATCTCATCGTCCGGCGCGGTCTGGGCTACGGGGTGATGCTGGCCGTGCCGGTGGGCGAGACGCGCTGCCTCCTCACCGATCACATGCTGCTGCCGCTCTCGTGGAACCGCGACGCCTACTACGTGGCCCGCGCGCTGCTCTCCTGGCGGCGGGAGATGGCCGATGTGGTGCGCCGGCATCTGCTGTGGATGTTCGAGGTGGCCGAGCGGCCCAACGGTGCGTGGGGCCGCTGCTACCTGGCCAACGGGCAGATCAAGGACGGGGCGTTCCAACTCGATCAGCAGCTTTTCCCCCTGCTGGAACTGGCCGAATACGTCAGCGAGACGGGCGACCGCGCCACCTGGGAGCGACTGCGCCCTGCCGTCGGGCCGCTGGTGGAGATGCTGCTGGCGCGCAAGGCGGCGCGTGCCTGGCTCTTTCCCACCGACGAGACGCCCGCCGACGATCCGGTGGCGCTGCCTTACCACCTCTCCAGCCACATTCTGCTGTGGCATACCTTCCGCCAGGTCGCCGCGCTGGACTCCGATGCGCGTCTGGCCGGGATCGCGGAGGACGTGCGGCGGGCGGTCTTCGAGCACTTCGTAGCAGCGCGCGACGGGCAGACGCTCTACGCTTACGCGACCAATAGCGCGGGGCGCTTCCATTTTTACCACGACGCCAACGACCTCCCGCTGATCCTGGCTCCGCTGTGGGGCTTCACGCCCGCCAGCGATCCGGTCTGGCGGGCGACGGTGGCCTTCGCTTTCTCGGAGGCGAACGAAGGCGGCTGCTACGCGGGGCGGCTGGGGTCGGTGCACACGCGCGCGCCCTGGCCGTTGGGCGACGTGCAGGACGCGCTGATCGCCTGGCTGCTGGGTGATGCCGGGCGCGAGCGGCGGGCCTGGGCGCGCCTGGACGAAGCAATGCAGTGGGATGGGGCGCTGCCCGAAGCCTGCCATCCGACGACGGGGGCAGTCGTCTCGCGGCACTGGTTCGCCTGGCCGAACGCGGCGGCAGCGTGCCTGGCGCTGGGGGTGTTCGGCGCGCACGCCTTTCCCCCTCAATCCCCCTCTCCAGCCGAGCTAGAGAGGGGACTTTGACCGCTGGTTGGGGCGTTTTCCCCCTCCCTGGCTTGGCCGGAGAGGGGGCCAGGGGGAGGGGCATTCTGCCCATACCACGCCCCCGGAAGCCTTCACTTGACGCGCATGGGCGCAGCAGAACAACGCCCCCCTACGGACGCACTCCCAAAAACCGTGCCATCTGCCCTTGTGCTGGGCTATAATCTGCTGACCGCTGGCGTAGACGCATGGCGCAGCCGCGTGGGAGGAGTCCCCCATGCCCCGAACGCTCAAAGTCTACTCGCGCCAGGAGATCGAGTCCTGGCTGGTGGCGCATCCCGCCTGGCGGCTGGGCGACGACGGGCAGCTTCAGGCGACGTTCACGCTCAAGAACTTCGCCCAGGCCGTGCTGCTGGCTAATGCCATCGCGCACCTGGCTGAAGCCGCCAACCATCATCCAGACCTGCATCTGCACGGCTGGAAGCATCTGTCGGTGAGCCTGATGACCCACGACCAGGGCGGGATTACCGACCTGGATTTCGCCCTGGTCGCACAGATTGACGCGCTGCCGCGCCCAACCTAGTGCATGTTGGCGGAAGTCCACCAGTGGCTGTTCGATGGTTTACCCCACCCTAAATCCCTCCCCGCCAGCAGGGAGGGACTTGAGTCTGCTCCCCCTTTCTCCGCTGGCGGGGAAAGGGGGCTGGGGGGATAAGGGTCAACCAGGCCAAACCGCGCGCCTATTTCCGCCCTGATGTACTAGGGCGTCCGCAGCGAGAGGAAGCGCATGACAGACCGGAAAACGCTGATCGTCCTGCTCGTCTTCATCGTGGCGCTGGTGCCCGTCTTGGTGATTGCGCTGCTCACTTACCGGCCCGGCGAGGACCAGGAATGCGGCCCCACCGCCCCGACGACCTATGCGGCGCACACGCACACGACCGGCCTGACCGTCGAGATCAAGGATGGGATGCAGCTTGTCTTCAACGTCAGCCCGGCGGCGCAGCTTTACCAGCTTGTGGACAGCACGCTGGAACTATGCGGTGGTGACCTGACCGACGCCAATCTCAGGCACATCACCGTGGACGTGAACGACGCGGCGCTGGCCCTCGGCGAGCGGCTGCCGGTGGAGGTTTCGCTGGAGGTGCGCCGCCAGGACACTGGCGAGATCGTCGTGCAGGCCAGCGCCCCGGCCATGTACGCGCCAGGGCATGGCTACCACTTCGGCGACAACTACCTGGTGCCGGCGGGCGCCGTCTACGACTGGACGGTGGCGATCAGCCCGGTAAAGGCCCTGCGCCAGGAGGGTGCCCAAGACCTGTGGCTGGAGCCGGTCGTGTGGACAGGCACCTTCACGCTCGACGAGGAGGGCCAAGCCAGCGGCCAGACGAGCGCGCCGGCGTTGATCGGCGAGCTAACCCAGGACGGACTGCACATCATGCTCAGCTACCAGGACGCCCGCCCGCTCTACGCGGTGGAGGACGGCACGGCGGTGCCGGAGCCGCTCGAACCGCTCAGCCGCTACTACGTGGTGGATGTCACCGATCACGCCGTCAACTACGAAGCCAAGCTGCCCGGCGCGATGGTGACCGTCACCTTTCGCCGCTATGGGGTGGCGCTGGTCGTGCCCTTCCCGCCGGTCATCTCGCCAGACTACGGCTTTCACTACGGGGCCAATGTGGCCCTGGAGCCGGGCGATTGGACGGTGGAGATCGAGGTGAGCAGCCTGGACTTCCTGCGTCACGCCGGGGCCGCGGTGAGCCTGGCCCGCGCGCCGGTGCGCGCATCATTTGACTTCACCCTGGACGCGCCAGAGACATGACCCCTGCCGCGATACTTGTGACGAAATGCACATTGTCCGCGCCGGCTGAATGACGTATAACCTCTGCGGGTGGCCTGGAGCAGACCTTCTGCCGCAAACCATTCGTGGAGGAGCCATGATCGCCGGACATGTCGGCGAGTACCATCGTCCGCGCTGCAAGCTCTGTGTCCTGTCAGAGTCCGACGACGAGTTGCCTGAGGAGCTGATCATGTTCACGCGCACGCTGGGACGCAGCGGCCTCCAGGTGAGCGCCCTGGGGCTGGGCACCTGGGCCATCGGCGGCCCCTTCACCGATTCGCAGGGCCAGCCGAGAGGCTGGGGGCAGGTGGACGACGCCGAGTCGGTGCGCGCCATTCACCGCGCGCTGGATTTGGGCGTCACCTTTTGGGACACGGCGGATGTCTACGGCACTGGTCACAGCGAGAAGCTGCTCGGCCTGGCGCTGAGCGGGCGGCGAGGGCAGGTGGTGATCGCCACCAAGTTCGGGCGCGCCTTCGAGGAAGGTTCGCGTCAGTTCACCGGCAGCGACGCCTCGCCGGAGGCCATCGTCCGCGCCTGCGAAGCGTCGCTGTGCCGCCTCAACACCGACGTGATTGACCTCTACCAGCTTCACCTGGGCGACTACGACCCGGAGCGCGCGGTCGAGGTGCGCGAGACGCTCGAAGACCTGGTGCGCGCGGGCAAGATACGCTATTACGGCTGGAGCACCGACGATCCGGAGCGGGCGCGTATCTTCGCCGAGGGCGAACACTGCACCGCTGTGCAGTTCCGCCTGAACCTGTTCGAGCGCAACGACGCGATGTTGGCCCTCTGCGCCAAGCACAACCTGGCGGCGATCATTCGCAGGCCGCTGGGGCAGGGGCTGCTGACCGGCAAGTTCACAGCGGACTCACGGCTGCCTGCCGACGACGTGCGCCACGACTGGGACTTCACCTCCGGCGAGCAGGCCGTGCAGATCGCCCGTCTGGAGCAACTGCGCGCCCTCCTGACGCGCGACGGGCGGTCGCTGGCGCAGGCGGCGCTCGGCTGGCTGTGGGCCGTCTCCGCCTTTACCATCCCCATCCCCGGCTTTAAGACGGTCGCGCAGGTGGAAGACAACGCCGGCGCGCTCGACTACGGCCCGCTCAGCGAGCGCCAGGTCGCCGAGATCGAGGCGCTGCTGGCCGGCTGAGCGCCGCGCTGCCACTTCTGGACGGCACCTGCATCCAAATGTTCTGAGACGTGGGTGAGCATTCACACCGGAAGAGGCGAACATGATCAGAATGCGACGTTTTCTGCTGGCAGTGATAATTGGCGTGGCGCTGGGTGCGCTGCTCATTCCGCGCCTGGGCGACAACGAGGACGACGCGCCATCCCCAAAGCCAGCGATCACCGTGCGCGATGCGTGGGTTCGCGCGACTGTCGGCTCCGGCGGCATGACCGGCGCGTTCATGGTCATCGAGAACGCTGGGGGCGCAGCGGATCGCCTGCTCAGCGCGAGCGTAGATGCGGAGATCGCGGGCGCGGTAGAGATTCACGAGATGACCATCGGCGAGGATCAGGTGATGCGTATGCGCCCGGTCGAGGGGATTGACGTGCCGGCGGGCGGCAGCGTCGAGTTGAAGCCAGGCGGCTACCATATCATGCTGCTCGACGTGAAGCACGAGCTGACGCCGGAGGACACGCTCACCCTGATACTGACCTTCGAGTCCGGCGCGCAGGTCGAGGTGAGCGCGCCCGTCCGGGCGATGGAGTAGGCCCCATGCGGCGCTGGATGTTCCTGCTGCTGGCGAGCCTGCTGATTGGTGCCCTGGCGCTGGCTGGCTGCGACTCCGGCGGCGCGAGCGGCCCCACGCCGACTCCGCTGCCCGGCACGCTGCTCGACCCGCCCAGAGAGATCGGCGACTTCACCCTGACCGACCACACCGGCCAGCCCTTCCGTCTGAGCGATCTGCGCGGCAAGGTGGCACTGCTCTTCTTCGGCTACACCAACTGCCCGGATGTCTGCCCAACGACGCTGGCCGAGTTCAAGCGGGTCAAGGCGCTGCTGGGCGAGGACGCGGCGCGGGTAGCCTTTGTCTTCGTCAGCGTGGATGGCGCGCGTGACACGCCCGAACAACTGGCCGCCTATGTGCGCGCCTTCGACCCGGAATTCATTGGGCTGACGGGCGACGACGCGACGATCCGTACCATCGCCCGCGATTACGGCGTGTTCTACCAGCGCGTCAGCTACGAGGAGTCGGCGGCGAGCTACCTGGTGGATCACACTGCCTCGACCTTCGGCGTGGATCAGGAAGGGCGGCTACGCCTGATCTTCTCTTACGGCACCGAGCCGGCGGCGATTGCTGCGCGCGTGCGGGCGCTGTTCTGAGTTGCATGGGGCACCAGACTTCCGAAATCTGCCGAGACTTCAGAAGTCTGGTCGGTCGGCGACCAGCCGGGCATCGTCCCGGCTTTCTCGTCGCGGGGCGCGTACAAAGGTTGTCAGTGACTCGCTTGACACCCAGCGAGGTGAGGTCCCGTAGGGCGTAGTGCACTACGCCCTGCCGGGGGCGCAGCAAAGCGGCGCCCTGCCTGACAGGTTTTGCACACACCCGAACTTCGGAAGTCCTTGGCGGTGGACGATCCGCTATAATGGGGTAGGGAGATTTTCCCGCAAGGGGCGTCCTTTGAGAGAGGAGTTGAAGACGATGGCAGCCAAGAAGATTCTGATGCTCGTTGGAGATTACGTTGAGGATTACGAGGTGATGGTGCCGTTCCAGGCGCTGCTGATGGTCGGGCATACGGTGCACGCAGTGTGCCCGGACAAGAAGGCGGGCGACTCCGTCCGCACGTCCGTTCACGACTTCGAGGGCGACCAGACCTATAGCGAGAAGCGCGGACACAACTTCGCGCTGAACGCCACCTTTGCCGACGTGAAGGCGGAGGACTACGACGCGCTGGTGATCCCCGGCGGGCGCGCGCCGGAGTACATCCGCCTGAACGAGAAAGTGCTGGCCATCACGCGCCACTTCGCCGAAGCGGGCAAGCCCATCGCGGCCATCTGTCACGGGCCGCAACTGCTCGCCGCTGCTGGCGCGCTGAAGGGCAAAGTGGCGACCGCGTACCCGGCAGTGGGGCCGGATGTCGCGCTGGCGGGGGGGACGTACCAGGCCGTGCCGGTCACCGATGCGGTGGTGGACGGCAACCTGGTCACCGCGCCGGCCTGGCCCGCGCACCCCAAGTGGCTGGCGGCGTTCCTGCGGGTGCTCGGCACGCAGATCGCGCCGTAAGGCACCGCCTGTTCCTGGCAATCGCGCCCCTGACATTCCAGGGGCGTTTGTGTTGTCTAGAGCGTGTTATGCACTGTTCGACCCCTATCCCCTGGCCCCTTTCCCCGCAAGCAGGGAAAGGGGAGCCTCCCCGCTGGCGGGGAGAGAC
>CAYNHD010000036.1:0-17247 GCA_964396775.1 uncultured Thermoflexus sp.
AGCCAGGGCGCAGCAGAGCAGCGCCCCTACCGCCATTGCACGCACCCAGGCCAGCGCCCTGCGTCACTGATGCAGGGCGCTATTTCTTGCGACGCTTCTTGGTGTTGGTGCGCCTGGCGGCGGCCTCTGCTTCAAAGGACAGGTCAAGCTGGCGCTCCAGGGTGTCCACGACGGTTTGCAGGACGTGCACGCGCGCGTACAGCTTGTCGTTGGCGGGCACCACTGTCCAGGGGGCCACAGTAGTGCTCGTCTTGAGCAGCATGTCCTCGACCGCCTCTGTGTACAGGTCCCATTTGTCGCGGTTGCGCCAGTCTTCGTCGGTTAGCTTCCATGACTTATAGGGCGTGTCACGGCGCTCCTCGAAGCGCCTGAGCTGCTCGTCCTGGCTGACGTGCAGCCAGAACTTGACGAGGATGGTGCCGAAGTCCACAAGCTGGCGCTCGAACTGGTTGATCTCGCGGTAGGCACGGCGCCACTCGTCTTCCGTGCAGAATCCTTCGATGCGCTCGACGAGCACGCGACCGTACCAGGTGCGGTCGAAGATGGCAATCTGCCCTGCCTCTGGCAGCCGCCGCCAGAAACGCCACAGGTAAGGGTGTTCGGCGTCGTCGCCCCTGGGTGCGCTGATGGCGTGCACCACATAGCCGCGCGGGTCCAGGCGCTCGGTCAGCCGGCGGATGGCGCCCCCTTTGCCCGCCGCATCCCAGCCTTCAAAGGCGATGATCAGGGGCCGCCCCTGCACGTACACCTGGTAGCCTAGCTCGCCCAACCGCACCTGCAACGCGATCAACCGCGTTCTGTACTCGTCCGGCGCGAGCCTCTTGGTGAGGTCAACCGTCTCAAGCATAGGTCTCGTCTCCCTGCGCCTCGGCCACGCTGATCACGGGCGGCACTGCACCAAGCTCGCCCAGACGCGCTTCCATCGCCCGGATGAGCGTGCGGTAGACTTTATCGAGCATGAAGCTGCGGTCGGTGGCCTCGACGATGGTCCAGGGGCCGAAGCTGGTGTCGGTGCGTTCCAGCATCTCCTCGTAGACGAGCAGCCAAGTCTCATAGTTGCGATGCCGCTCGCGGTCTTCCATTTCCAGCCGCCAGCTTTCCAGCGGGTCTTTTTCGATCTGACGGAAGCGCCGGGCCTGCTCTCGCTTGGAGATGTGCAGGAAGAACTTGACGATGACATAGCCATCGAGCGCCATGAGGCGCTCGAAGTCCACGATGTCGTTGTAGGCGCGCATCCACTCGCGCTGGGGCAGGCCCAGTTCGAGCCGCTCGACCGTCACCCGCCCGTACCAGCTGCGGTCGAAGATGGCCATGTGCCCATAGTTGGGCAGCTTGTTCCAGAAGCGCCACAGCCAGGGGCGTTTCTGCTCGTAGGTGCGCGCGGCGCGGATCGGCCAGACGGTGAAGCCGCGCGGGTCGAGCCGCGAGGTCAACGTTCGGACGCAGGTGCCTTTGCCCGCCGTGTCCCAGCCCTCGAAGAGGATGACGGTGGGCACGCCGGCGTCGAAAGCGGCCTTTTCCAGGTCATAGAGACGCTGCTGGTAGGCAGATCGCCGGGCTTTCCACTCTTTCTTGCCTAGCTTCTGGTCGAGGTTGACAATTTCCAGCAAGGTCCACCTCCTCAGGATTCACCTGCGCTGTCCTCAGTATAAAGCAACTGGCGGTCAGTGCGAAACGGTTGGGCGGGCGGATGGGGTGCGTGCAAAGGTGTCAGCCACTCGCTTGACGCGGGGGTATTGAACCGCTGAGGCGCAGAGATCGCAGAGAAAAACCAAGATCGTTCCCGTGCGGTTGGTGTCTGTGCTGGCGGAGTGCGATGCACTTGCCCGAAAAAACAGCGCCCGCTGCCACAGCACGGCAGCGGGCGCCAGCCCACACGCAGAACAGCGCGCGCTAGTCTTGCACGAGAGTCAGGGTGTAGGTGCCCTGCGTGCCCCCGAAGTTCAGACCATAGTGCGTGGCGATGATGTAGTACGTGCCGGACGACGCCAGCGTGGCCTCGGAGATCACCGAGTTGGAGTTCTCGCCCGGCGTCACGTCATCGTTGTACGTCACCTGGATGCTTTCAGGCGAGATCAGGTACAGCGCCGTGTCGAGCGTGCCGCCGGTGGCATTCATGCCGATGGTCACGATGTCGCCCTGCTGCCCCTCGAACGAGTAGAGGACGAAGCGCCGCTGATCGGTGATGCTGCCCGATACCGTCTGGCCATAGGCGATGGGCGTGGCGCTGGCCAGCGCGGTCTGGTAATTGAGCGTGTTGGCGTTGGCCATCGAGAAGAACCCGCCCGGCCCGGCGACCACGGTGCCATCGGGCGCGACGGTGAAGGTGATCATGTAGCGCGAGTCCGGGCTGGCGGGCTGCGACGTGTTGATCACCGGCTGGCCCTGGACGTTGACGGCCAGGCCGAAGTTGACCGGCGTGGTGTCGTCGCAGGTGTTCTGGTACCAGACTTCGATCTCATACACGCCGGGCAGCAGACGGTTGGGCGGCCAGTAGATGTATGACACGGGTGAGGTGGTCGTCTCAACGCAGCCTACATTACCGTCCATCTCCAGGATGCCACCGCTTTGCACCACCGGGATGTCGTCATACACCGAATCGCCGTTCGGGTCGCGCACGAGGAGTTGCAGGTCGGCGTTGGTCGCCCATTCCAGCCTGATCTCGATAGCGCCAGTGGGCAGCCCACCTTCCGCCGTTGTAGTGGCTTCGGGGGTGACGGTCCCGGTGCCGGTCGCTGGCTCAGCGGCGGTGAGGGTCAGGGTGAACTCGCCCTCGGTGCCGCCAATGCCCAGGCCGTAGCGCGTGGCGAGCACGGTGTAGGTGCCTTCCACGATCAGGTTGCGGCTGATGCGCGCGTCAGCCGAGTCTGGAATATCGTCGTTGCTGTCGAGCGGCGTGTTGTCCGGGCCAAGCAGCACAAGGAACGGGTCGAGGCTGCCGGACTGCGCGCGCATGTCAATGGTGATGGATGTGCCCGCGCTGCCATTGAACGAATAAGCCTGGACGGGCACCCGGTTGGTGACGATGCCGGAGACGGTGCTGCCCACTGCAATGGGATCGGCGGTGCCGATCTCGGCGGCGTAGGCGGAGAGGTCCAGCCCGGCATTGACGCCGCCATTGACCAGCGTCCATTCGCCATTCGTATCCAGTTCCAGGCGGGCCAGATATTCCTGGCCGGGGTTGAGCGTGCCGGTCAGGCTTTGCGCAGTCTCACCGTTGACAGTGGTGCTCAGGGTGAAAAGCTGCGGCCCGCCGGTGCTGCACACGTTGGAGTAGTAGATGATGATCTCATAGCTGCCAGCGGGCACCGTGCCGGCAGGCCAGGCGATGGTTTCGGTCGGGTTGGTCGCGATTGCCGCATCGCAGTTGGCATTGATGTCAGCGTCCAGCACCCCGCCGCTGGGCGTGCCGGGTCTGAAGCGATGGGCCGTGCCGCCCACCGGATCGCGCACTTCCAGGTTGAGGTCAACAGCGGCGTTCCAGCCCAACTCAACCACGATGCCGCCGCTGCCCAGCGTGACCGTCTGGCCGCCGACCTGCTGAATCCCGCTCAACTGGAGGGTGAAGTCGCCGCTGGCCTCGCCCTCCGCACCGGAGCCACGCATGACCCAGATGTAGTAGGTGCCGGAGGCGGGTATCTCCATATCGGCGATGTTCGCGGTCGTGGGCGTGGCGCGGTCAAGGTCTTGCACGATGACCGAGCCTTGCGTGTTGGTCACGACGACGACAGGGGCCAGTTCCGCGACTTGTGTCGTCACATCAATCGTGATCGTATCGCCGGCGCTGGCGGCCAGGGTGTAGACCTGCACGAAGTTTTCGGCGCTTAGCGAGCCAGTGGCGATGTCGCCTACAGTGATCGCGCGTCCCGTGTTCCCCTGGGCGAGCGCGGTCGCCGGCGAGGCAACCAGTCCCAGCAAGAGGGCAAGCGCCAACACTGCCAGGCGCGCGCTCCAGCCCAGGCGATAGAACCCATGAACGTATCTCTTCCTGTCCATCATGATCACCATCGCTCCTCAATTACAGGCGGCAGCGTGGCGCCACCGCTCACAAGCATGTCCAGTGTAGCCAATCGGAACGGCAAAGGCAAAGGTTAGTCCGGGCCGGCTCGCCAGCCATTGCCCAGTCGTAGGGAAGACGCCCAGAATGCTGAGCGCCCGTCAGTCCTCGCCAACCGGCTGCGGCGTGGCTGCCAGGCCGGGGCCTAGCTCGACAAAGTTGGTCGTGCCAGCGATGACGGTGATCGGCTGGGCTATGCGCCGCCCGCCGATGGTCACGCTGATCTCGTAGTCGCCTTCTGGGATGTCGCCCAGGACGAAGTTCTCCCCCCAGCCCGGATCGGGGATGGCGTGCCAGTCACGGCGCTGACCGGGCTGCTTGGGCTGGATGTAGGTCGTCGTGGTCTCGACCACGCGCCCGTGCCGGCTCAGCGTCACAGTGATGTCTTCCACAAGCCGGCCGTCGGTGCCAGTGACGCGACCGGCGACGACGCCGTGCGCCAGGTAGGGAGCGATCCACAGCAAGGGATTGTAGGCGGAGAAGTAGCGATTCTCGCCCAGGCGCACTTCGAGGTGGACGTGCGGCCCGCTGACATCCCCCGTACCCCCGATCAGGCCAATGATGTCACCGGCGGCGACGCGCTGCCCCTGGCTGACGAGGATGGAGGCCATGTGCGCGTAGAGCGTGAAGATCTTCTGCCCGCGAAAGCCGAAATCGTGCTCGATGACCACGACATTGCCATAGGCAGGGTAGATGTCCATGTCGCGCGTGTCCTGCAATTCGCCGCCATTACCAGCGAAGACGACCGTGCCCGCGCCGCCCGCGCGGATCGGCTTGCCGACCGGGTTGGGGATGTCAACACCGTGATGGACGCGCCACTCGTTCTGCGGGCCGTCGGAGCCGTATGGGTAGTAGAAGAGGCTGGCGCTGTTGGCGCTGGCGTCCACCGGGCGCATCAGCCAGAAATGATCGTTGGCGTGCGGGCTGAGCGGCACTTCTTCCGGCGGCGGCTCGAAGCCGATTTCCGCTGCCGTCTCCGGGACGAACACCCCGGTTGGGCTGGGGAACGGCGTCGGGCCGGAGGCAGCAGAGGCCGGATCGGTGGGGCGCGGGGTAGGGGTGGGCCAGGGCGTGCCCTGAATCTCGACCGGCTGGAAGATGACCGCTTCGGTGGCGGTGGGCGGCAGCGTCGGCGGGACGAAAGGCGACACGCCGAGGTCGGGCGTGGCCAATGGTGTAGCGGCGGCGGCAAGCTGCTGTTCCAGGGCAAGCTGCCAGTCTTGTGGCGGCGCGTCTGCCGGGGTGGGCGTGGCTGCCGGAATGGAAACCGTCACCGCAGGCTGGCTGTTCTGCCATAAATACAGCCCCACCAGCGCGACCAGCGCGGCGACGATGAGCAACCCCTGCAGATGGCGCGTGCGCTCCATAAGCGTCTAGCTCCGCTGTGCGCCGCTCATTGCTGGTCGGGCGGAATGGGAGTCGGCGTGCGGCGCACGGCGGGCGTGGGCGACTCGGTCGGCAGCGGCGGTGGCGGCGGTACCTGAGTGGCCGCGCTGAGGAACCCGGCCAGCTCGTCCTGAGTGTATAGCTCCAGCATGGCTGCTTCCCAGGTCAGCCCGCCGGTCTTGACCAGTTCCCAGAACTGGATCGCGCCAAAGTTGTACTGCCAGGTGCGCTGCGCGGGCAGCCTTTCCCAGCCAAAGTCGTCGGCAAGCTGTGTCAGGTCTACATAGTACCCCGACGGCGGCAGGTCTTTGAGCCGCCCGCCGCGCTCGTAATCCTCGACGGCACCGCTGGTGCGTGCGGCGAAATCCCAGGGTAGGTCGCGCAGCGGCTCGCCGAGCGCGCCATTCTGCGCGTCGTTCACCGCGCGGACGAACACGCGCCAGTACGTGTTGATCTCCAGGTCTTCGCGCATCACCTCGATGGGGGCGGGCGACCCGGCGTAGACCAGGTTGCGGTCAATGGCGATGGCGCGGCCCGTGTAGTGCCAGTTCTGGCGCGGCTCGCCGGGATCGGGCGGGCGGCCCTGCGGCCAGAAAGCATCTTCCAGCGTGCCGAGGAAGTCGTAGCCGGCCTGTTCCAGCACCTTGATGCGCAGCGCCTCGAAGGAGTCGTTCACGCGGTCGGACAGATACGCCTGGGGTGCTTCAACGTTGTTCAGGGGGGCCATGCCATAGCGCCCGCTGGCCTGCAGGCGCTCATTTTCCACATAGAGAGGCTGCACCGACGCCGGGCCGGCTGGCACGCCGCCGCTGGCGACCAGCGAGCCGGGGAGCGAGGCACCGACCCAGTGCGGATCGGCGGCGCGGAAGTCCAGGGCGATGGCGTCGGTCGCTGCGCCGAAGCTACCTACCGTCCCGGCGATAAGCTGGCTGCGCCGCTCGAAGTCGAGCACGTAGAGGATGCTGCCATCGTTGGGTGCCCAGGCGGGCATCCGGCCCCGGCCTACCAGCACAGGGGCCGCCTCCGGCTGGTCAACCCGTTTGGTGTAAACGCCTTCCACGCCGTTGACGAGGGCCGTGTAGGCGATGCTGTTCCCGTCGTGGCTCCAGGCGGCGTGGTTCTCGTGGATGTCGGGCGTGTTGGTCAGGTTGACGGCCAGGGCGTCGCCGCCGTCTGCGTCCAGGCTGAGGATGAAGATGTCGCGGCTCCCGTCGCGCCAACTGGTGAAAGCGATGTGCCGGCCCCCTGGCCCCCAGGCTGGCTCGGTGTCAGGGCCAGGGGTGAAGGTAGCGCGCAGCGCACCTTCGCTGGCGGCGCGGGCCGGGTCGGAACTGATGATGTAGATGTCCAGGTCTTGCGTGTCGTCGTTGTAGCCCTCGTAGGCCAGGAACGCCCCATCCGGACTCCAGGTAGGCGCGCCCTCAAAGCCCGGCGTATAGGTCAGCCGGGTGATGGCCCCCGTGTCCACCTGCATGATGTACAGTTCCCAGTTGCCGTCGCGCCGGCTGGCGAAGGCCAGGCGCGTCCCGTCCGGCGACCAGGCGGGATCGCGGTCGTCGGCGGGGCTGTTGGTCAGGCGGAGCGGGTCGCTTTCACCAACGCCGATCACCCAGATGTCGTCCTGCCCGTTCTCGCGCAGCGTGTAAGCCAGGCTGCCGCCAGCGCGCAGGGGGTCGGGAATGGGCGTGGGTGTGGGCAGCGGCGTCGGGAAGAGAGCGGTCGGCACGGGCGTGTCTGCCGCCTGCGGCCAGCCGCCGCCACCCGACGGCAGCGACTCGCCCTCCCTGTCGGTGGTCTGGACGACGACGACCGCCAGCAGCAGGAGCAGCAGCAGCACGGCGAAGGCGCTGAGGGCGCGGTTCTGGGCCAGCAGCGGGTCTTTGGCGACGGCGGGCTTAAGCTCAGCCTCCGCCGCGCGCTGCACCATGCGGTCGCGGCGGCGCGCAGGCGAGGTTCCCACCATTTCCTGCGTCGCCCCGACAGCTTGCTGAGCGGTGCGGACAGTGCCGGTGAACAGGCCGACCGTCAGGGCGAGTAGCCCGATGACGCCGCGCACAATCGCGGCAAAGAACCCGAACACGGCGCGGCGCAGCCCGGCAGCCTGCTCAACGAGCGCCAGCGCCGCCCAGGCCGCGATACGCAAGGCGGCGTTGGCCAGGCGGTCGGTGACGCGGAACGTGCGAACTAACATGCTCCAAGCCCTATCGGTGCGCGCCGTCTCTGGGAGTGCGTGCAAGACCTGTCAGGTAGGGGCGCTGCTTTGCCGCGCCTCCGTAGGGGCGTATGGCAATACGCCCCTACGGGATCTCATCTCGCTCGGTGTCAAGCGAGTCACTGACAACCTTTGCACACACCCGTCTCTGGTGGCTGCGCGGTGGCAGTCACGAGCGAATTCTACATCCACACTCCGGCCAGCACAAACGGGGGGAGTCTGCGTATTGGGGGCAGAGCCTCACCGTTGAGGCGCAAAGAGCGCGGAGAAGTACGAACAGTTTTCACAGTTCTCCTCAAGTTCTCCTCTGCGCCCTCTGTGTCTCTGCGGTTCAGAGCTTTTCCCCGAAAGACCCGGCTCTGCTCCACAGGCGACTCCGGCAGCAGAAGTGACTGTCAGGATTCGGGCAGCAGGTCGCGGGCAAACGCGCTCAGCGCCGCCGTGCCGCCGGTGTGCCAGAACAGCATGCGCCCCTCGCGGGCGAACGCACCGCGCCGCACCAGGTCGAGCAGCCCAGCCAGGGCGCGCCCGGTGTACACCGGGTCTACCAGGACACCCTCCAGGCGGGCCAGCAGGCGGATGGCTTCGCGCTCGCGTGCGGTGACGACAGCGTAGCCCGCCCCGCAGTAGCCATCGTCCACAAGGATCGTCTCAACGGACGGCGTCCAGTCCAGGCCGAGCAGCCGCGCGCCATCGGCAGCCAGGGAAGCGACTCGTGGTACCAACTCAGCGGCGGGCGGATCCACGCTGATGCCCAGCAGCCGCACGGATCGGGGGATGCCTGCCAGGTGCGCGCCGAGGAGCATCCCCGCCTGCGTGCCGCCGGAACTGGTCGCGAAGACGTGCGCGCCGAACCAATCGCCCGACTCGATCTGCGCGGCGATCTCACGCATGGCGGCCACATAGCCCATCAGCCCCAGGGCGTTCGAGCCGCCATAGGGCACGACGTAAGGGCGACGACTGGCGGCGCGCAGTGAGTCCTCGACGCGGGCGAGAGTCGCGGCGTAGGGGGCGCGCTCCTCCGTCCAGTGGATCGTTGCGCCGAGCAGGTGGCAGAGCAACAGGTTGCCGTCCGGCTGGGCGGGGGGCTGGCCGCCCGGCGCGTAGAGGACGAGGTGCGCGTCCAGCCCCAGGGCAGCAGCGCCGGCGGCGGTCTGGCGGGCGTGGTTGGACTGGGTAGACCCGGCGGTGATCACGCAATTGGCCCCGGACTCCAGCGCGGCGGCGAGCAGGAACTCCAGCTTGCGCGTCTTGTTGCCGCCGGTGGCCAGGCCGGTCTGGTCGTCGCGTTTGATGTAGAGGGCGGGGCCGCCGAGATGCGCGCTCAGGCGCGGCAGCGGTTGGATTGGCGTGGGCAGCAGGGCCAGCGGTACGCGCGGCAGCCGGTCGAGGGCGGCGAAGGGATCGGATGGTGCGGACAAGGGCGGCCTCCATTGGGTATACTGGCGTCGCGATCAGCCTGTAGTGATACCGTAGATGCGGCGACTGGGCAATCGTCTCTGGGAGCGTGCAGGACCTGTCAGGTAGGGGTGCTGCCCTGCTGCGTCCCCGTAGGGGCGTATTGCAATACGCCCCTACGGGACAGACAACCTTTGCACACACTCATGATCTCTGTCCAGCTTGGAGCGAGCCATGCCGGTGAGCAACCTGCCATCCCACTGCGAACGCGGGACGGTGATTCTGGTCAGCGGAGAGCGCGGCGCGGGCAAGACCGCCGCACTGCTGCGCGTGCGCGGGGCAGCGCTCTCTGCCGGGCTGACGACAGGCGGCTTTCTGTCGGTGGCGCGCTTTGCAGAGGGTGAGAAGGTGGGTATTGACGTGATGGACGCGGCGACCAGCGCGCTGCACCCGCTGGCCGAGGTCGGCGAGGGCGGGGCGTTGCGCACGGGTCGCTACCGCTTCCACCCGGCGGGGATCGCGGCGGGGCTGCGCTTCGCGCAGGATGGACAGGGCGCGGATGTCTTCTTCGCCGACGAGCTTGGCCCGCTGGAGTTGGAGCGGGACGAAGGCTGGGCCGACGTCCTACCTATGATCGCGGCGCGGGCGTTCGGCGTGGGCTTCGTCGTCGTAAGACCTTCGCTGCTGGCGGTGGCACGCGAAAGTCTCGCCCTGCCAGACGGTACACCGACCGCGATCATCGAGCGCGGGGCGGGCGAGACCCTAGCCGAGGCGCTTGCCGCGTGGATCACGCGCCAGGATGCGGGCTAGTCCTTCTTTTTGGGGAAGATGATGAACGAGTCGTCACGCTTGCGCTTCTCGCGATCTTTTTCGTCAAGGTCGAAAACACGTTCTAGAATGCCGCTGATCGCTCCCACGACCAGGCCGCCAAGAATGGCCCAGCCCAGCCCATCCACCGTGAAGCGACCCCCGGCCAGGGCGTCAGTGATCAGAAGCATGAGGCCGTTGACAACGACGACGAATAGCCCCAGCGTGAGGATGATCAGCGGGCAGCTAAGGATGAGGAAGACCGGCTTGAGCACGGCATTAACCAGGCCGAAGACGAAGGCGATAACGAGCAGCGTCCAGATTTCATTGTCGCGGACGCTGACGCCCGGCAGCAGGGCGGCGGTCGCCGCCAGTGCAGCGGCGTTGACGATCAGGCGGAGCAGCAGGTTGCGCATGGGCTGTCTCCTGGGCGGCGGCGGGCGTCAGGACGCTGCGCCGGACGCTCTCTCGAATCTACCGAAATTATAGTACGCTGCGCACGCCCCCTCGGCGGAGACCATCGGCGCGCCGAGCGGCTTGCGCGGCGTGCACTCCTTGCCGAAGGCCGGGCACTCGTTGGGCTTGAGGATGCCCATGAGCACTTCCCCGGCGTGGCACAGCGGCGATTCCTCGGTCTGGATGTGGCCGACCGGGAAGCGGCGCACAGCGTCGTAGGCGGCGTATTCGGCGCGAAGCTGCCAGCCGCTGCGCGGGATCAGGCCGATACCGCGCCAGTTGCGGTCGCACTCCTCGAAGACGGCGTTGATCAGCTCCATCGCTGGGCGGTTGCCCGCTTCGACGACGGCGCGGGCGTAGGCGTTCTCGACGGCGGCGCGGCCTTCCTCAAGCTGGCGCACCGCCATGAGGATGCCCTGGGCGATGTCCAGCGGCTCGAAGCCGGTGACGACCATCGGCACGCGGTACTGTGCCACCAATGAATGATACTCCCAAAAGCCCATCACCGCGCAAACGTGCCCGGCCAGCAGGAAACCCTGCACGTCCACCTCCGGCGCGCCCAGCAGCGCGTCGAGCGCGGGCGGGACGCGCACATGCGAGACGAGCATGGAGAAGTTGGCGATGCCGCGCAGCCGGGCCTGGTGGACGGCCATGGCGTTGGCTGGGGCGGTCGTCTCGAAGCCGACGCCGAAGAACACCACTTCCTTGTCCGGATTCTGCCCGGCGATGGCCAGGCATTCCAGCGGCGAATAGACCACGCGCACATCGCCGCCGCGCGCCTTGACCTGGAAGAGATCGCCGCGCGAACCTGGGACGCGCAGCATGTCGCCGAAGGAGACCAGGATCGTCCCCGGCAGGCTGGCGATGGCGATAGCCCGGTCAATCATCTCCTGCGGCGTGACGCACACCGGGCAGCCCGGCCCGTGAATCATGGTGATCTGCTCCGGCAGAAGCTGGTCAATGCCGTGCCGGATGATCGAGTGCGTCTGCCCGCCGCAGACCTCCATCAGCCGCCAGGGGCGCGTGGTGATGCGGTGAATCTCGTCCAGCACCTCGCGGACGCGCCGGGCGTCGCGGTATTCGGTGATGTACTTCATGGCGCGCTCTCGTCTGGCTCCTCGCCCAGTTCCTCAGCGAGCAGCCCAATCTCGTTGAACAGCTCCAGCGTCTTGCGCGCTTCGTCCTCGTCAATCAGGTTGAGGGCGAAACCGACGTGGACGATGGTGTAGTCGCCGATCTGGGCGTCGGGCACGTAGGCCAGGCATGTCTCGCGCACCACGCCGCCGAAGTCCACACGGCCCATCTTCAGCCCGTTCTGCTCGTAAACCTCGATGATCTTGCCGGGGATGCCCAGGCACATGGTCACGTTCTCCTGTCAGGGTTGGCGGACGGTGAAGGCAGCGATGGCCGCCTGACCGAGCGCCAGGCCGCCGTCATTGGGCGGCACAAGCTCGTGGGTCAGGACGGCGAATCCGGCGTGGCGCAGGCGCTCGCCGGCGGCGCGCAGCAGCGTGGCGTTCTGGAAGACGCCGCCGCTGAGGGTGGCGGTAGCGATCCCCGTCTCCTCGCGGGCCAGCAGGCAGATGTCGCGCACAAGATCGGCCACGCCGTTGTGAAAGCGCGCCGACAGAATGGGCACGGGTACGCCGCCCCGCAGGTCTGCAAGCAGCGCGATCAGCAGCGGCTCCGGGTCGAATAGATAGCTGCCGTCCTCGCCACGCGCGATGGCGAAGGGGTAGGCGGCGGTCTCGTCTGCGTCCGCCCCCGCCTCCAGCCAGATGGCCGCCTGCGCCTCGTAGGTGACCTCCTGGAGCACGCCACACAGGGCAGCAGCGGCGTCGAAGAGGCGGCCCATGCTCGACGTGAGCGGGGCGTTCAGGCGCTTCTCAAGCTGCTGGCGGACGATGGTCTGCTCCTGCGGCGGCGCGGCCAGAACGGGCGGCAGGTCAGCGTCCCAGGGCAGGCCCGCGCTCCACAGGTGAGCCAGGGCGGTGCGGTAGGGGCGCAGCGTGGCCGCGTCCCCGCCGGGCAATGGCACGTAGCGCAGGTGGGCGAAGCGCCGGAAGCCATCGTAGCCGCCGATCAGAATCTCGCCGCCCCAGATCGCGCCGTCCGGCCCCAGGCCCGTCCCGTCGAAGATGACGCCGATAGCTGGCTCGCCGGGCGGGACCTTGTGCTCGGCCAGGCAGCTTGCCAGGTGCGCGTGATGGTGCTGCACGGCAACGCGCGGCTCCGGGCGGCGCATCGCGTAGCGCGTCGCCAGATAGTCGGGGTGGGCGTCGTGGGCGATGATCTCCGGTTGGACGCGGAAGAGGCGCTCCATATGGGCGATGCTATGCTCGTAAGAGCACAGCGCGTCGTAGTTGGCTAGATCGCCGATGTGCTGGCTGATGAAGGCGTGGGCGTCGCGGGCCAGGCAGAAGGTGTTCTTCAGTTCCGCGCCGGTCGCCAGCAGCGGCGGGGACTCAAAGGGCAGCGGCACCGGGTAGGGCGCGTAACCGCGCGAGCGACGCAGCGGCAGCAGGCCGCCCTCGGTGGCGCGGACGACAGAATCATCGCAGCGGATGTGGATGGCCCGGTCGTGCAGCAGGAAGGCGTCGGCCAGCGGGCCGAGCCGGGCCAGGGCGTCGTCGTTGTCGGTGGCGATTGGCTCCTCGCTGAAGTTGCCGCTGGTCATGACCAGGGCGGACGGGAAGCCAAGCGTCTGCTCCAGCAGCAGGTGGTGGAGCGGCGTGTAGGGCAGCATGACGCCCAACTCGCGCAGGCCGGGCGCGACCTCCACCGCGATGGGACCGCCGGGCAGCAACGGCAGCAACACGATGGGCCGCTCGGAGCCTTCCAACGCGCGCGCCGCTGCCTCGCTGACCGTGCACACCCGCCGCACCGCGTCCAGGTCGGGCATCATCACGGCGAAGGGTTTGGCGGCGCGCCCTTTGCGCGCGCGCAGCGTGCGCACGGCGGCGGGGTTGGTCGCGTCGCAGGCCAGGTGAAAGCCGCCCAGCCCCTTGATGGCGACGATATGCCCGGCCAGCAGCAGGGCGCGGGCGGCGTCAAGCGGGTCGGCGGGCAGCGCGTCCCATCCCGCGGGCGCGCCGAGGGCCGGGCTGGGCCGCAGCTCCAGACGCGGCCCGCAGACCGGGCAGGCGTTCGGCTGGGCGTGGAAGCGCCGGTTGAGCGGGTCGTCGTATTCGCGCTGGCAGTCCGGGCACATGGCGAAGGGGGCCATCGTCGTCGCGGGCCGGTCGTAGGGGATGTCCTGGATGATGGTGAAACGCGGCCCGCAGTTGGTGCAGTTGGTAAAGGGGTAGCGGTAGCGCCGGTCGGACGGGTCGCGCACTTCGGCCAGACATTCGGGGCAGGTCGCCACGTCCGGCGAGATCGGCTGGTAGGCTCCCTCTACCGCGTGACTGTGGCGAATCTCGAAGCGGGCGAAGCCGTTGCCAGGAATCTCCTGGACGGTGACCGACTCGATGCGCGAGAGCGGCGGCGCTTCGGCGGTGATGGCCGCGAGGAAGGCGTCCAACGCGACGGGCGGCCCTTCGACCTCAATATCCACGCCCGCCGACGAGTTACGCACCCAGCCAGACAGGGCATGGCGCTGGGCCAGCCCGTAGATGAACGGGCGGAAGCCCACCCCCTGGACGACCCCGCTGACGTGAATGCGGCGGGCCGGCGGCACAGAGGCGCTCACCTTACCCTGCTGCGCCCCGGCTGTTAAGCTGCGCGCGCAGCCAGGCGAACCATGCGTCCAGGCCCTCCCCCGTGCGGCACGACACGGGGAAGAAGGCCACGCCGGGGTTGAGCGCCTCGACGCCCTGACGGAAGTAGTCCACGTTGAAGCCCATGTACTCCTGCAAGTCCATTTTGTTGAGCAGCAGCACGTCCGCGCCGCGAAACATGCCGGGGTACTTATAGGGCTTGTCGTCGCCTTCGGGCACGCTGGCGATGACCACATTGCGGTGCACGCCAAGCTTGAAGGCCGCCGGGCAGATCAGGTTGCCGACGTTCTCGATGATCAGCAGGTCGAGCGCGTCCAGGTCCATCGAGGGCAGGGCGCGGTGTACCATGTTGGCGTCCAGGTGGCACTGCCCGCCAGTATTGATCAGCGAAACGGGGATGCCCAGGGCGGCCAGTTCGCGCAGGTCAATCTCCACAATGTCGCCGTCCATCACGCCGATGCGCACCTCGTCCATCAGCGCCTGCACGGTGCGCAGGATGACGCTCGTCTTGCCGCCGCCAGGCGAGGCCATGAAGTTGAGCGCCAGCACGCCCGCCTGGTCAAGCCGGGCCTGAATCTGCTCGGCCAGGGCATCGTTGGCGCTGAGAATGTTCTCGACTACCGGTATCTTCTCGGTCATGGGTGCTCCAATGCGATAGGGTTCTTTACGGGCCGGGCTGCGGCTCGGCCAGGTCCACGTCAATGCTCTCCAGGTAGAACTGCTCGCCGTCGGCGACAACGACCTTATTACTGCCGCAGGCAGGGCAGGCGTAGTCGTGGTGGTTGAGTGGGAACTCGTGCCCGCAATGCTGGCAGCGCAGCGTCGCCGGGATGCGCGTGAAGGTCAGCACCGCGCCGTGCGCGATGGTGCCTTCGCTGATCATGTCCCAGTAGAACTGCACTGAGTCGTCCACGATGCTCGACAACTCGCCGATGACCAGGTTGACTTCCCTGATGCGCGCTGCACCCGCCTGGTTGGCGTGGCGCAGGGCGATCTCCAGGATGCTCTGGGTGACTCCCAGCTCGTGCACGGTGCGCTGTGTCCCTGTTTTTCTAGACGGCTATCACGAAATGATAGCACAATCCGGGCGCGCTTCCAGGTGACGAAAGTGACCGGCGCGGGGTGCTATTGCGCCATGTGCTGGATCAGAAGCCCTGGTAAATCCACTGCGGCGCGCTGTCCGCCGTGACGATGATGACCAGGGCGATGATGGCGCACAGCAGCAGGGCGAAGAGGTTCTCGCGGCTGAAAATGCGCCCTAGCAAGGCGCGAACCGAGGCGATCATAAACCCTCGCTGTTCTGGCTGATCACCTGCTCGATGAACTTCTGGCGGTTGGCGGCGCGGGCGATCTTGCCGCTGGAGGTCTTGAGCAGCCACCGGGTGCCGACCAGATGCACGTAGCGGGCGGTGGCGTCGGTGGTCTGGGCGACCGGGTCTTCGGTGTCCACTTCGCAAATGACGGCAATGTCCTCGGTGCCCAGCGCCTCGTTGGGCACGCCGAAGGCGACGGTGCGCCCTGGATGCACGCCGGGGATGTCGTTGAGGGCGTTCTCGATATCCTGCGGGTAGATGTTCTTGCCGCCGACGATGATCAGGTCTTTCTGCCGCCCGGTGATGTATAGCTCGCCGTCGGCCAGGTAGCCGAGGTCGCCGGTGAAGTACCAGCCGCCGTCTAGGGCCTGGGCGGTAGCGTCGGGGCGGTGATAGTAGCCGCTGAGCATACAATTGCTGCGCAGGGCCACTTCGCCGACGTGACGCTCCGGCAGGTCGCGGCGCTCGGCGTCCACGATGCGAATCTCCGTGTGGGCGATGGGGCGTCCGCAGGAGACCATCGTCACGGTTGGGCCGTCCGAGCCGTCGGCGGGCAGAGCGCGGCGCTGCTCCATGAGCGCCCGCCGATTCACGATGTCCAGGCGGGGCGGGGCGTCGAGCGCGCTCTGAGTGACGGCGAAGGTGTTCTCAGCCATCGCATAACAGGTGTGCAGGGCCAGCGGGCGGAGGCCATGCGGGGCGTAGAACGCGCCGAATAGCTCGTGGCTGTCGTGGCGCACCGGCTCGGAGCAGTTGATGAAGGCACGCACGCTGGACATGTCCAGGCCGTCGAGCGCGGAGCGGCGCACGCGGGTCGCCAGGAAGTTGTAGGCGAAGTTGGGCAGCCAGCAGAGCGTCGCACGATGCTTGTGAATGGCGCGCAGCAGAATCTGTGGGTCGCGCACCCAGTGGAAGGGCGACATCAGCACCAGGTGAATGCCCTGCACGATGGGCAGGATGAACCCGGCGATGAGGCCCATGTCGTGGTAGAGCGGCAGCCAGCTTACGATCACGTCGTCCGGGCGCAGGGCGATGGCGGCGCTGTAGGCGGCGATCTGGTTGAGCACCGCGCCGTGCGAGAGCATGACGCCCTTTTGCAGGCCGGTGCTGCCGGACGAGTGCTGCAGGAAGGCCGTGTCTTCTGGCTGGGAAGGGGCGCGATCCAGATAGTCGCTCAAGCGACCGCCTGGCTCAAGCCCGGCGATGCTCAGGATGGCCCCCAGGGTAGGGATGCCTTCCAGATGGGCGCGCAGGGTCGGCTCCATCTCCGGGTAGGTGATGACTGCCTTGACCTCGGACAGCGCGACAAGCTGGCGCACGCTGTCGTAGTAGCGATCCGGGTCGAGCTTAGGCGTCAGGAAGGGCATGATCGAGGGAATCGCGCCGAGCAGCATCGCCCCCCAGAACGAGTACAGGACCTCCGAGCCGTGCTGTAGCACCAGGACGACCAGTTCGCCTGGCTGGACGCCGGCGCGTTCCAGGGCGTGGGCATAGCGCGCCGCCCCCTCGAAGAAGGCGCGTGTGCTGACCGTCTGCGTGCCGTCGGGCAGGATCAGCGTCAGCGCGGTACGCTCTGGCGCGCCCGCGAGCAGGTCGCGCGCGCAGTCGAGCAGAGTCGGCGGCTGGCGATCCAGGCGGACTGGCACGGCGGGCGCGGGCTGCGCGGAGGAGAGTGCTGGCATAGGGCGGTGCATTCTCCAGAGTCGGCTCGGAAGATAGCGGCCAGAGAGTGCCCATTATAGCGAGTTCGGGAGATGAGGCCAGGGCGACCCGCGCCCCTTTAGTTTTTCGCCGAATCCGTGTAAGCTAGGACAAGCCCTGAACGGTCACCGTGGTGAATGTGCCATGTCGCAGGATTCAAGCGAATACGCCCAATCCGTCTCGCGCGAGTGGTGGAAC
>CAYNHD010000037.1:0-1107 GCA_964396775.1 uncultured Thermoflexus sp.
CATCGCCCGCAGCGAAGCCGACCAGCAGGCCGTCATTGACATCATCGAGCGCGACCTGGCGCTACCCTGCCTCAAGCTGACGCTGGCCCCAGGGCCGCAGGTGCGCAAGGCGCTCATTCCCGCTGCCGGGTTCGGCACGCGCCTCTTCCCGGCGTCGAAGGCGGCCAAGAAAGAGCTATTCCCCATCGTAGACCGCGACGGCATCGCCAAGCCGGCCATCCTGCTCATCGTCGAGGAGGCGCTGGCGGCGGGCATCGAGGAAGTGATCATCATCGTCCAGGCTGACGACCTGCGCGAGTTCGAGACGTTCTTCAAGGTGCAGGTGTCCATCGAAAACTACAACAAGCTGCCGCGCCACTTCCAGGACTATTCGCGCCACCTGCTGGACATCGGCCAGCGCGTCAGATTCATCGTCCAGCACACCCAGCAAGGGCTGGGTCACGCCGTCTACACGGCGCGCGAAGCGATAGATGGGGAGCCGTTCCTGCTCATGCTTGGCGATCATCTCTACCGCTCCGGGACGGACCGCTCGTGCGCTCAGCAGGTGATTGATGTCTTCCACCAGCGCGGGGTGAGCGCGCTCGGTCTGCGCCGCACGCCCGAAGACCAGATCGCCAACTTCGGCACAGCAACCGGCACCTGGCTGGAAGAGGGGGCGCTGCTGAGCATCACGGAGTTCTCGGAGAAGCCGACCGTAGACTACGCCCGCGAGTGTTTGCGGATGCCCGGCCTGCCGGATGGCGAATACCTGACCGTCTTCGGCCAATACGTGATCAAGCCACAGATTTTCGACTACCTGGAAGAGCACATTCAGCACAATGTGCGCGAGCGCGGCGAGTTCCAGCTTACCTCGGCGCTGGACCGGCTGCGCCAGGAAGACGGCTTCCTGGGCGTGGTCGTGCAGGGCCGCCGCTTCGACATCGGCATCCCGGAGTTTTATCTGGAGACGCTGCGCACCTTCTGCCAGGGTTGAGAGGGTGCGGAGGATTGCAGGTCAACGGCCCCGTTGTCGTGTCAATCGGGGAAGAGGTCTTTGACGGGCAGGCTCAGGCCGGGCAGCACCTCGCCGCCGTCGAGCGCCCCGTCCGCGCTCACGCGGCGCACGGG
>CAYNHD010000037.1:1207-16917 GCA_964396775.1 uncultured Thermoflexus sp.
GGCCAGGCGCTCGAACTCCTCGACGGTGATGGGCTGCGTGGTGACGGCCATTGCCTTTGCTCCCGTGTCTACTCAGCCAACTGCGCGACGTGCCCCTTGATTCAATCAGGGAAGAGGTCTTTGACGGGCAGGCTCAGGTCGGGCAGCACCTCGCCGCCGTCGAGCGCCCCGTCCGCGCTCACGCGGCGCACGGGCTGGCCGGGGACGTACACTTCGACGCTCTTCGCCTCCGGGCGCACGACCCATACCCTCGTGCCCGCCGCCAGATAATTGGCGACCTTGACCCGCAGCGTGTTGAGATCGTCGGAAGGCGAGATGACCTCCACCGCCAGGTCAGGGGCGAGAGGGTTGTAGGTTTCGTGCGACGGCTGGAGTTGGCGCGCCTTCGAGACGAAGGCCACGTCAGGGATGTAACGCTCCTCACCGATCTGGTAGCCGCCGTCCGCGCCGGTGACATAACCTTCGATGCTCTTCTGCATCAGGTGCAGGTGGATGAAGAAGCTGATCTTACTGGCCACCAGGGATGAATAGCTGTTGGACACCACCTCGCTGATCTCCCCCCCTACGAATTCCAGGCGGCGGTCGGTGTTCTCCGGCTGGAGGGCCAGGCGCTCGAACTCCTCGACGGTGATGGGCTGCGTGGTGACGGCCATTGCCACTGCTCCTCTGCTCTCCTGACCCTATTGTACCGCAGTTTGATCGGCAGGCGGCAGATCGCTGTCGGGGGGCAGGGGCGGCGGGGCGGCGACGGATTCGCTCGCCGGGTCGCACACGGTCTGCGCGGCAGCGTCGGCGGGCAGCGTGACCATCTGCCCGCTGGGGAAGGCGATCTCGGTGCCGCCGTCGCTGCGCGTGATGCGCACGCTGTGCTGCGTCCAGGTCATCGTCTCGCCGGAGAAGGCGCAGGGGCCGGTGATCGCGGCACGCCGGGCATCCAGAGCGAAAGCCCCGAACAGCCGCGCGAACCACTCCCATGAGACAGCCCCGGTGATCACGTCGCTGTCGCCCAGGCCCTCGCCGCTTTCGGCGTGATACAGGGTGCGGAAGGTTCCCGCTTCGGCCAGGCTGCGCGTCTGCGCGGCCAGGATGCGCCGGAACAGCTCAGCCGACTCCTGCACGAAGCCGCCCTCGATCAGCGCCAGGCCAAGCCGCGCGTTCCAGTCCGGCCAGACGCCGCCGCATCCAGTATGCGGCGTCGAATCGTAATGCGGCGCGTTGGCGGGGCAGCCGGGCGCGCCGAAGGGACGCCAGTACGCCGCCGGGTCGGTCAGGTGAGCCACCAGGTGGGCGGCGCGCGCCTCGTCCAGCGCCCCCGACCACAGCGGCATGAGCAGGGCGATGTCGTGCGCGGACAGGTCTACCGTGCGTGCCTCAACCTTGAAGACGCGGCTCAGCCCGGCGAAGCGCAGCCCGGTGACCGCCCGCCAGACGGTGCGCGTGGTAGCGGTGCCCGCGCCCCGGTACCAGTCGAACGCCTCGCCGGGCACTTCCTCGCGTGCCAGGTTTCCGGCGGCGTCTTCACCCTCGACGGTGCAGGAGAGGGCGGGCTTGCGATCCAGCCCGCCGGTCGCGCGCAGGATCAGGCGGCCCGGCTGACCAAGCTCAGTGCGCTCGGCCAGGACGGACTCGCCGTGCCCGCTGAAGATCGTCTCGCCGGACGGGCAGGCGTGGGCGTCGCGGTCGCGGTACGTGTAGACGCCGCGCGCTTCGTCCCAGAACTCCTCCAGCGCGGCGATCAGCGCGTCCAGGCGCGGGGTGATCGCTTCGACCACGTCCGGGCGATCCAGCAGCGCGCCGAGATCGAGCAGCGCCCGCGCCTCGCGAATCAGGTAGGCGAGCAGATCGGGCGCTTCGACGGTGGGCAGGTCCACGCCCTGTGCCCAGCGCGATCCACGCGCCAGCGTCGGCCCCTCCGCGAACGCGCCCTGGCCCGGATGTTGCCATTCGGGAACGCCATCGCCATCGGCGTCCACGTCGGGGGCGAACCAGCGACCGAAGAAGGCCAGCAGGCCGTCCAGACACCCCGCCAGGAACGCCTGATCGTGGGTGAACTGGTAGACCGTCTGGGCCAGCGTCGCCAGCAGCGGCGGGGCCAGGACGTTGGCGCGCTGCCCGTCCAGGCCGGGCCGGGCGTCAATCCAGCCGTCGTCGCGCTGCACAGCCAGGAAGTTGCGCACCATGCCCTGGGCCAGCTCCGGCGCGGCCAGCGCCACCGTCCCGGCGATGGTCAGCGCGTCGGGAACCGTCTGCCCGCCCCAGGGAGAGGCAAAACCGCCGCTGTGCGCCCCGCCGAGGGCGTAGCCCTGGTTGGGCTTGCGCGTGCTGACGAACGAGGGATGGGGCAGGCTCCCCGACGCTGCCAGGAAGCCGCGCAACACTAGCTGCTGGCTCCAGGCGAGGGCCAGGTCCCAGTCCGCGCGCCCCGTTTCGACTTGCGGCGCGGCCTCAGCGCGGGCGTGGATGGCGGCCAGATGCGCGTCCCAATCCTCAACGACCAGCCAGCGGTGAGCCAGGGCCAGGTTCTCGTCGCGCAGGGGGCGCGCAGCCAGCACCCAGCGGAAGGTGACCGCTTCGCCCGGCGGGACGGTCTGCGCCCGGCTAAGCTGGGCGGTCGCGCCCGTCTCGCGCGCGCCTTCCAACAGCAGCACCGGCTGCAGGTGCGGCAGCCGGCCCATCTGCAGGGCGACCAGGCCGCCCTCCAGTGTCAGGAAGAGCATGGGCAGTGCCTTGTCCTGGCGGGCGACCTGGGCCGTCAGGTCGAGGCGCAGCGATTGGGGCCGGTCGCCGCTGTTGCGCACGGTGAAGCGCCCGCCGACCGCCTGCGACTCCATCGTCCAGAATTCGGCGGTCAGGGCCAGGGAGGAGGTCAGCCCGGCGCGGACACGCAGCAAGTCCGGCGCGAAGGCCGCGAGCACAGGCGGGGTGTGATATCCCTGTGTCTCGTAGACCTTGCGCCCGCCGACGCCCCACACGGGCACGATGCGCGCCAGACCCACGCGCCCGCCGTAGCGCGTCTCCAGGCTGAGCGCCGGCTCGGTGGGGCCGCCCAGGCGCAGCCCCCAGACCTGATCATCGTGGTAATCGGTGCGGCCGGCGCGGGCGTCCGCCGCGATGCGGGGGGCCATCGGGTCGCCGGGCTTGAGTTGCCATTCGCGCATGAGAACCTCGTTGAAAAATGGTTATTGGTTGTTGGTTATTGGTTGTTGGTTGCTGGCAGGGTGTCCCTGAGACGAGGCTGTTCTTACCAATCACCAAGAACCAAGAACCAATCACCAACGACCAAGAACCAATCACCAACAACCAGCTTCTCCCCTACCTTAATACAAACCAGCAGCCGGGGAAAGTGGGCGCGGCAAGCTGTCGGGGGAATGTCAGGGTGTGCGGGGAAAAACAGCAGGCGAACCCTGGTCGGTCCGCCTGCATGGTGATCGGCTCGGAGTATGCGCGACTTACGATGCGGCGGTCATGCGCCAGGTGCCGCCCTGGCAGTCGCCGCGAATGTTTGCCTCGAAGAAGGAGATGCTCTCGTGGTAGAGCGTGGTCAGGCGGTGCTCGCCGGGGCCGGGCAGGTATTGCCCGCCCTGCACGTACCCGCCCGCGATGTAGGTGTAGTTGCTGGTTAGCTCGAACTCCGGCGTGATTGCCCAGCCGAGCGCATTCTTGAGATCGTCGCGCGTGCGCCACAGCTTGCCGAAGCCGCGCCGGGGCTGGAACGTGCCTTCGGGCGGGACGAGACTCTCGTCAATCTCGGCCTCGCCTTCCTCGAAGGTGTCGTTGTAGCAGAACCAGTCGCCGCCTGTGCCGTTGTCCTGCGGGACGTTGACCATCACCCAGATCTGGCGGGTGTGGCGAATCCAGAACATGCGCCCGTGCTCGAAGACCTGCTCGGCGATCTGCACCTCGGCGGCGACGTTGGTTGGGAAGCCCGCCGGCTGCGGCGTGGGCGAGGGCAGGGCGGGCGACGGGCTGGCCGAAGGCGCTGGCGTCGCGCTGGGGGCCAGGGTGACGGCTGCCGTTTCGGTCGCGGTCACCGTTGGCGAGGCGGCGGGCGTCTCCGTCCCAGGCGTCTCCGGCGTCGGCGAGATGACGATGTAAATCTGGGTGGGCGGCGGCTCGTCGCCACACGCCGCCAGGATCAGCCCGGCGACGAGCAGACCCAGCAGGATCAACGTGGTACGCATGGCATTCTCCACGATAGGTATCTGGCGGGACGAGGCGGGGATTGTAGCAGAGCGGCGCACGCGCGCAAAGACGCGCGCGCCGATCATGGGCCAGCCGTCAGCTAAAAGGCGGGCAATCAGTGTGGGGACTCGTCGCTGGTCTCGTCTTCCTCGATGATGATCGCCTGGTACGTCTCCACCTGCAGGCGCGGGTCGCGCCAGGCATCCGGGTCGGCGCCCATCTTCTGCGCCAGCAGCATCAGGAAAAGGCGCGGGTCGGGATAGTTCTCCCATACCTGGGGCAGGAAGGTCGCCCGACGGCGATCCAGGCGCAGCGTGACGCCATCCACGCCGGGGCGCAGCTTGCGCAGCAAGTCATCCGGGTCGGAGAAGTCGAGCGGCTGCGAGGGAGTGAGCACGCTGATTTCCAGGTGCAGGCCGGGCACTTCATGGGCCTGCACGGGCGTGAAGCGCGGGTCGTAGAAGGCGGTCTGCACGGTCATGCTCACCACTTCCTCAGCCAGCGGACGGCGGGCGACCAGCGTCCCCGTGCAGCCGCGCAGCGCGCCATCGTCGCGTCGGCGCAGGGTGACAAAGCAGGCGCGTTCCTGGGCCAGGGCGGGCGGCAGCGCGTCTAGGTCTACATCGGGCAGCTCTTCCCCGGCGGTGATGCGTGCCAGCGTCTCGCGGGCCAGCGCCAGCAACAGGCGTTGCTCCTCGCGCGTGTATGCGTCAGGCATTGAGTCCCCCTGGGCGGTCATGTCGTTAGCTCCAGTATAACCCCAAAATGGGTGGCACTGGTGCCCGTGTGGGGGCTGTTGGCGGCGAATTGGCTAGGTGCGGGCCTGGAGCTGAGCTTTCAAGCGCGGACAGGCGTCGGAAGTATCTGGAACTGGAGGCAGTCTTCACTTTACCTCACCCCCACTCGGCGCTGACGCGCCTCGTCGCCCCCTCTCCGCCGGCGGGGAGGGGGTGGGCCAAGCACAGCGAGGCCGGGGGTGAGGTCAACCAGCTGGCGTCGGCGAGGCGCTGCGCACCTGGCTACTCGTGGGGCGTCAGCAGCCACGTCCCGACCGCGTGGGCGCGGACCGCTTCCGCGCTGAAGTGGTGCGCGTGGTACTGCCCGCTCGACCACAGCGGAATCATGTCGGCATAGTGTTCGCTCTGCGGGCTGCCGCTCTGACCGGTAGTGTGCACCATCCGTGAGTTGTCCCAGTCGCTCAGGTCGAGGATCATGCGCATACTGGGCAGGCTGACCAGCGAGAAATCGCCCGACCCGACGCGCCAGCCCGTCGCGTTGATGACCTCCGGGCCGCCACTGGCCGGGGTCTCGCGGTTGAAGACGGCGCGCAGCACGGGCAGCGCCTGATCCAGGCGCGGATCAAGCCCCTCTGGAAGCTGGCCAATCGGCGCGGCCTGGAAGCGCGCGACGTGCAGATCGCCCCACTGCCACGCCATCCAGTCAGCCCCGTAGGTGCCCTCCATGAAGTCCAGCGCCTCGCCCAACGCCCCCGCGACCAGCGCCGCCGGATCGCTCTGGCCCGTCTCCGCGTTCGCCCACAGCGGACTCGCCGGATCGTCCAGAATGAGCGAGAGCCGGTAGATGGTGAAGGATTCCTCCCAGAACGGTACCTCGTCGAAGACCAGGGGGACGAAGCGATCCCAGAAGGCGTTGAACAGCGCCGCATGGGGGCTGTCAGCGTCGTTCTGCAAGTCCCATTCGCCCAGCCAGGCGACCGCTTCCTCAAGCCGGGCATCGCCCAGGTCGAGCGCGGCCAGCCAGGGGACGGTCAGCGCCGCCGCCGCGCTGTGGTTGTCGAACTGAATGGCGGCCAGCGAGTCCAGCGTGTGCGCGTCCTGCGCTTGCAGCAGCGTTTCGATGCGCGCTGCGCGGTAGCCATACGACCATTCCGAGGCGATGGTGAACGGGAAATCCTCCGGCGCGGCAACGGCGTTGTTGGCGGTGACGATATATCCGGCGGCGGGGTTGAACAGGCGCGGGTTGTCGAGCGGGTCTACATAGCCCCGCCACTCGTAGGCGGCGGAGGTGCCCGGCACGGGCCGCGAGCCGTCGTGCCCCTCGGCGCGCAGGGAGATGCGCCCGGAGGTGATGTAGCCGATGTTGCCCTCCACATCTGCGTAGACGAAGTTCTGCGCCGCCAGGTCGAAGAGGCTCACCCCCTGCTGGAACTCATCCCAGTTGCGCGCGGCGTTGATGGTCAGCAGCGCGCTGAAGTTGCGGCTGGGGTCGGCGGCTGCCCAGCGCAGGGCCACCGGCTGATCGGCGCCGATCACCTCAGTGACAACCGGCCCGAAGCGCGTTAGTTCTACTTCCAGCGTGACCGGATCGGCGTCGAACGGGCGGATCGTCTCGGTGATCACCTCCATGTCCAGCCACTCGCCCTCGTAGCGGTACTGGCGCGGGTTGGCGGGGTTCAGTTCGAGCAGGTAGAGGTCCTGCACGTCGGTGCCGACGTTGGTCACGCCCCAGGCGATGTCGCGGTTGTGGCCGATGACGATGAAGGGCACGCCGGCGAAGCTGAACCCGCTCACGTCGAAGGGGCAGGCGTCGCTGATCTCGACGCAGTGCAGCCCCACCTCGTACCAGATGGAGGGCATGAGGATGGGCAGGTGCGGGTCGTTGGCCAGCAGCGGCAGCCCGCTGGCCGTGCGCGCCCCGCTGACGACCCAGTTGTTCGACCCCAGGCCCACGTCGCGCAGGGCGGCGACGGTCTCCAGGCCCGGCAGCGTTGCCAGCGCGGGGAGTGGTTCTGCCTGATGCGCCGTGACGGGCGCGGGCGTCCAGCCCGGCTCAAGAATGAGCGGCTGATGGGCGTAGTCATAGCTAGGGGCGAGCGTCGCCAGCGCGTCCTCGCCGAACTCGTTGATCAGGCGCAGGCGCAGCAGTTCCGCGTCCATGTTCGCGCCCAGGCCGAGGGCCATCACCTGCAGCCAGGTGGCGCTGTTGAGCGGCGTCCACGGCTCGATGGCCGTCACCGGCGGCGCGCCCAAGCCCTCGCGCAGTTGGTTGGCGACGGTGTACTCGATGGCCGCGTCGCCGGGGGCTTTGCCCGCCAGCCAGGCGTTCACGCCGTCCGCGTAGGCTTGCAGCAGGCCCAGCACGTCGTCTGGCAGGTGGTCGAGGTCGTTCTGCGCGTTGCGGGCCAGGCCCAGCGTGCGCAGGTAGCCATCTGTCTCCACCAGCGGCGATCCGCCGATCTCCGACAGCCGCCCGCTCCCCTGGGCGCGGAACCACTCCATCTGCCACCAGCGATCGGCGGCGTGGACGTAGCCCTGGGCCATCACCAGGTCGTGGGACGTGGTGGCGTAGATGTGTGGCACGCCCAGTGCGTCCCAGTGGATGGTCACGTCGCCGTCCAGCCCCGGCAGCGTGAAGGCAGTGGCTTTCTGTTGGGCGCGGGCGGGCGCTCCCGCCGTGCCTGTCACGATCATCGCCAGCACCAACAGCAAGGCGAGTTTGCGCAGCATGAGATCACCTCCTTGTAGCACACGCCGACCTGCGGCGTTGTTTCCCAAGATTATGCGCGAATCCTGGTAATTGTCACGGGCCGGGCGCATGTGGATTTGGGGGCAGAGCCTCACCGCAGAGACACAGAGAGAGCAGAGAGCGCGGAGAAAGGCATAGTCCCCAGTTCTCCTCAGATGGTTTTCTCTGCGTCCTCTGCGCCTCTGCGGTGCAATGTCTTCCGCTCCGGGCAGGCCGCGTTCCCTCGGCGCGAGCCGCTTTGCGCGCGTGTTGGCGAGGCCGTATAATGGCGGCAACTGTCCGCCGCACGGGGAGGTATGCACGATGAGCGCCAACGATCTCGCGGCCCGCGCGCGCCCAAAGCCCTTGACTGACGAGGAAGCGACGAACTTCGAGGAGCTATACCTGCTGCGCGCGCGCATCCTCGGCGTGCTCATCCGCGACGCGCGCCAGGCGGCGGCGCTGGGCCTGGAAGCGTGCGCCCAGTGCGCGGGCGTGACGCCGGAGACGCTTGAGGCGTGGGAGTTTGGGCGGGCCATGCCCAGCCTGCCGGAGCTAGAACTGCTCGCCTACCGGCTGGGCGTGCCGGTCAGCCATTTCCTGGCGGCTGACGACACGCTGGAGCAGGAGCGCCGCCCGGCGGTGGATCGGGGCGAATACCTGGCCCTGCGCGACCGACTGATCGGCGCGTTGCTGCGCTCGGCGCGCGAGGAGCGCGGCCTGGCCGTCGAAGCCCTGGCCGACGAAGCGGGCATCTCCGCCAGCAGCGTCACTGCCTACGAACTGGGCCAGCGTTCGATCCCGCTGCCGGTGCTGGCGTCACTGGCCTCGGCCTGCCACGTCCCGCTGTCGTACTTTCTGGAGAGCAGCAACCGCATCGGCCAGTTCCTGGCGCTGCAAGAGGATTTGCGGCGGCTGGCCGATCTGCCGGAGGAGATGCGCCGCTTCGTCAGCGCGCCCACCAACCAGCCCTACCTCGATCTGGTGATGAAGCTCGCCGCGATGGAAGGCAGCCGACTGCGCGGCATCGCTGAGGCGATCCTCGACATCACGCTGTGAGCGCGGCGCGCCCGCGCCATTTCTGGCCGCCCCCGAACGCGGTACAATCGCGCCCCATGACTGCTTCCCCACATTCCGCACGCGCGCGCTGGATTGGCCCGGCGATGCTGGCCGTGCTGCTGCTCGCCGCATACCTGCGCATTCACGACCTCAACGCCCAGGGCATGTGGGGCGACGAGGGCTGGTCTATCTGGCTGGCGCGCGGCGACACCCCGCGCGACCTGACGCTGACGATGGTCGCCGACCATCACGGCCCGGTCTATTCGCTGCTGCTGCGCGGCTGGGGCTTGCTGGCCGGGGAGAGCGTGCTGGCCCTGCGCTGGATCACGGTGATGTTCTCCATCGCCAGCATCGCGCTGATCTACGCGCTGGGCCGGGCGCTGTTCAACCCGGCGGCGGGCGTGGGCGCGGCGCTGGCCTTCGCGCTGATGGACAAGCACGTGGTGCTGACCCAGGAAGTGCGCGACTACCCGATGATCTTCCTGACCATGATCGCCATCGCGCTGTATTACGTGCGCTGGCGGCGCAGCCCGCGCGGGGGGAATGCGTTCTGGTTCGTGGCCTGGTCGGTGGTGGGGCTGTACCTGCACTACTACTGCTACATGGTCAACCTGGCCATTCTCGTGCACGCCGGGCTGACCCTGCGCGAGCGGGCGGCGCGACGGCACTTCCTGGCGCTCAACGGGCTGATCGCGCTGGCCTTCGCCCCCTGGCTGCCCATCGTCGTCCACCAGTACGTCGGCACGCCGGTGGACAGCGAAGTGCTCAACATTCACGGGATGCCCTTCGACCGCCACACGATTGAGTACCTGGCGACGGAATCCTTTGGCAAGCCGGTGGCGCTCTACGCCCTGCTGATGGTCGTGGGGGCGTGGGGGCCGCTGTCGAATCGTCTGCCAGGGTCGCTGGGGCGCATTCCGCGCGACCGGCGGCTGTCGGGCGCGCTGCTGGCGGTGCTGTGGTTTGCCGTGCCGCTTCTGATCACCTGGACGCTGCACACAGGCTACCCGCTGCTCACCGACCGCAACATCTCGGTGATCATGCCGGCCATTGCCCTGCTGGTGGGCGTGGGCCTGACGGCGTTCGAGCGGTTTGGAGGCGCTTTCCTCGCGGCGTTGATCCTCGCCAACGGCCTGCTGACGACCAGTTCGTACTTCGACAAACCGCCCTGGCGCGAGATGGCCGCCGACATTGGCGCAGCGTACCCCGGCGGCGGCGAGCCGGTGCTGCTGGAGGTGGAGGGCGCGCACGCCGCGCTGTGGTATCACCTGACGCTTGAGCTGCCGGTTGACGTGGATCACGTCGTCAACCTGCTGCCGCCTGAAGCCGAGGGCGAAGACCTGGCTGTGTCGCTCTACGACCTGCGCAAGCGTTACCGGGGCGATTTCATCCCGCGCCTGCAGCGCATCCTGGCCGGGACGGACGGGCTGTGGCTGGCCTACTGGGGCGACGAAGCCAAGAAGCACGACGTGCTCGATGCGCTGGCGGCGGCGGGCTTCGTCCGCACGGGGACGCTCGCCTACGAGCATCACGGCAACCCGATCTACGCCTACCGCTACGACCGGGCGGACTCCTTCGGCGCGCCGCCCGCTGAGTACGGCTCCATCTCCTTGTGCCGCGTCGTCCTGCCCGACGCTGCCCACGCCGGCGAGACCGTTCACGCCCTGCTGTGGTGGAGCGCCGCCGGACCTCCGCCCGCTGACTACACCGTGTCCGTCTTCCTGCTCGACGCGGCGGGGGTGCTGCGCGCGCAGCATGACGGTTTCCCTGCCGGGGGGAGCCGCCCGACCTCGGCCTGGACGCCCGGCGAGATCGTCTTCGACGCGCACAGCCTCCGCCTACCCGCTGACCTGCCGCCCGGCGAGTACACGGTCGGCGTCAAGCTCTACACGTGGTGGGACGGGGCGATCCTGCGCACAGCGGACGGGGCGGAGTACGCGACGGTGGGGACGATCACCGTGCGCCAGTGAGGAGAAGCTCATCGCAGAGGCGCAGAGGACGCAGAGGACGCAAGAAAAGGGAAGATTCGGGTGAAGAACACCTCTCCCTGCGTACTTTTCAGGGGCGGACAGGTGTTGAGATTGGGCTATAGTCTGGGGCGACTCTTCACTTTACCTCACTCCCGCTCGGCGCTGGCGCGCCTCGCCTCCCCTTCTCCGTTAACGGAGAGGGGGAAGAGCCGAGCGTAGCGAGGCCAGGGGGTGAGGTTAATCGGTCGCCATCTCAATGCTTCCCACGTTGCTGTCCGCCCCTGAACCTGCATACTCCTGAGGGTGCGGCAGCTTTTCGTCCTTCCTTCAATCTTCCCTTGTTCTTCTCTGCGCTCTCTGCGCCTCTGCGGTTCAGAGTCCTTTTCTCTGAGTCTGTAACATCCCCGCGCTGGCACGAGTCGGCGAATGCGTGTACAAAGAGCGCAGTCAGGTATAGGATGCGCATGACGCGAGGGGAGATTGCCACATGCCAACCGCCGAAGAACTGAAAGACCGGGGCGTTGCCGAGTATCTGCGCGGCGATTACGAGCTGGCCGCCGAGACCTTCCGCGCGGCTGCGGCCCAGTACGAGGAGGACGGCGTTGCCGATATGGTCGCCGAGATGCAGGTCAACCTGGGGCTGGCCCTACACTCGCTCGGCCAGCACGACGCCGCGCTGGAACAGATGACCCAGGCCCACGCCGTCTTCGTCCAGATGAACGATGCGCATCGCACCGCTCAGGCCCTGGGCAACATGGCCCGCGTTTACGCCGGGCAGGGCAACAGCGAGCAGGCGATCACTAACTACCGCGAGGCGGCGGCCATCTTCAACGAGCTAGGCGACGAGGAGAACTACGGCCAGACGGTGCTCGCCATCGCCGACTTGCAGTTGCGCGGCGGCCAGATCATGAAGGCTGCGGCCACCTACGAGGCGGGGCTGGAGCACGTCAAGAACCCCAACGCGCGCCAGAAGCTGATGAAGAAGCTGCTCGGCCTGCGCAGCCGCCTGGGCGGCGGTTAGCCGATTCAAACCGATCTGTGCAATTTCGTAACAAACCCTAGCAGCGTCTTTACCGTCCGCCGTCGCTGGCTGTGCTAGACTGAGGAAGGGGGAATGAGCACAAACCGGCGCATGGCGATGAACGACGATCTGATTGGGGGAGCCGTTGGGCCATACGAGCTGGTAGACCGGCTGGGAACTGGCGGCATGGCCGGAGTCTACCGGGCGCGGCTGCCCGGCGATGGCCAGGCGGCGCTCGCCATCAAGGTGCTGCCGCTGCGCCCCACTGACCGCGCCGCGCAGCGCCAGCGTTTTCTGCGCGAAGCGCAGATGACCTCCCGCCTGCGCCACCCGCACATTCTGCCCGTCTACGACTACGGCGAGAGCAGCGGCAAGCTGTACCTGGTGATGAAACTCGTGCATGGCGGAACGCTGGCCGAACGGATCGCGCGCGGTCCGCTGGAGCCAGGGGAGGTTGCCGCCATTCTCACTCAGGTGGCCGGGGCGCTCGACTATGCCCACGCGCGCGGCGTGATTCACCGCGACATCAAGCCCCAGAACATCCTGTTCGACGCGGGTGGCGACGCCTATCTGTCCGACTTCGGCATCGCTCAGCCGGGCACCTGTGCCGGGCCGGAGGAAGCGCCGGGCTTCACCGGCACCGTCGCCTACGCTTCGCCGGAGCAGTGCCGGGGCGAGGAGCTAACCCCCACCTCCGACCTCTACGCGCTGGGCGTGGTCGTCTACGAGATGCTAACCGGCACGCTGCCGTTCCAGGGCAGCACGCCACTGGCGGTGATGCGCCAGCACCTCACCGAGCCGGTTCCCGACCCGCGCGCGGCGAATCCTGCCCTGCCGCCTGGCGTGACTGCCGTGCTGGACAAGGCGCTGGCCAAGCGTCCGTCGGCGCGCTACCGCTCAGCGGCGTCGTTCAGCGGGGCGCTCAACCGCGCGCTCTACAGCCAGCTAGATCAGCCCTCTGTCGAGCGAGTCGCATTGGCCGCCCCCACGCGGTCTCCTGCGCCGCCCGACCCCGCGCCGGACGCGATTCGCTTCCGGGTGACGCGGCGGCTGCTGGCGGTCGTGGCGCTCCTGCTGGCACTCCTGGCGGTTGTCGCTGCGCTGATCCTGACGCTCGTCCGCTGAGGCCCGGAGCCAGCATGACCAGGCACCTGCGCTATGCGCGCTACGCCATCGAGACGCTGCTCGTCAATGCCCTGATCGGCTCGACGCTCTACCAGCTTGCCGTGTACCTGGCCAACCGGCGCTTCTGGCGGCAGGCTCCGCCACCCCCCGCCGAGAGCGCCCCGCCGGTGAGCGCCGTCGTCCCGCTGCGCGGCAAGACGCTCGACACGCTGGCCCTGCTGCACCTCATGGCCGTCAGCGCGCCGACTCCCGACTACGAGCTGCTCCTGGTGCTGGAGAGCGAGCGCGACCCGGCCTACGCTGCCGCGCAGCAGGTCGCCGAGAGCTATCCGGGCCGCGCGCGCATCGTGCTCAGCGGGCCGGCGGGCCGTCACGTGGACAAGCTGCACAAGCTCAACGCGGGTTACCAGGCGGCGCGCGGCGACCTGATCGCCTTCATTGACGTGCAGGTGCAGGTCAGCGCCGGGCTGTGGCACGCGGCCCTGGCCGCCCTGCAAGACCCATCGGTGGGCGCGGTGTTCGCCCCGCCGCTGGCCGTCGAGCCAGAGCACCGGGGCGAAAGCGGGCTGGGCGCGGGCGGCGAGATGCTCAGCGCGCTGCACCTCAATCACGCCCAGACCGCGCCGATCCCCTTCGCCGCCTTCGGTAACCGCCTGAACGCGCTGGCGAACGGCTTTATGGTCGTGCGGCAGCGCGCGCTGGACGAGGCGGGCGGGATGCTGCACCTGCTCGACGAAGGATCGGACGGGATCAGCCTGGGGCGCGCGCTGCGCGAGACCGGCTGGCGCATCGCCGCCGTCCCCGTCCCGGCGCTGATCGTGCCCGAACAGGAGAGCTTCAACGAGGCGGTGAGCCGGCTGCGGCGGCACCTGATCGTCAGCCGGGCCTACAGCCGCCCCACGTTCATCGCCTGGCCGTTCACCAACCCGCTGACGGTCGGCTTGCTGCTGGGGTTCATCACCGAGCGCGAGGGGCGCTGGTGGGGGCGGCGCACGTGGTGGGCGTTCGTGACGCTGCGCCTGGCCATCGCCTACGAGCTGGATCGGGTGCGCTTTGGGCGCGGGTTCACCTGGATGGCCTACGCCCAGTTGTTCATGCTGGACACATTCATCGCCCCGGCGCTGTGGGCGCGCGCCCTGTTCCAGCGCACCTTCACCTGGCGCGGGCGCACGTATCGCATCACCCGCGGTGGCAAGGTCACGGCGGAGGAGTGAGGGCGGCCATCGGGGATCGGCGGACGGCGTTGAGTGGTGGCTGGCGCTCGCTTTGCCAGGCACAGCACGCAAGAGAGGTGGGCGAAGTCTGTCAGGTAGGGGCGCTGCGCTCCTGCACCCCTAGGGGCGTATCGCCATATGCCCCTGCGAGAACGCCACCAGCCGCACGTCCATGCGCGGGCCGCTGCTTACCGCTGCTCGTTGAGATACCAGCGGATGACCGAGGCTCCCTGGCGCATTCCCTGAGCCTTGCCGCCCGTCTGGATGCCTTGCATCATGCGCGCGATACTGCTGCTGAAGCTGGCGAGGAGCTTCGCGGGGTTGAACAGGAGCGCAAGGTCATCCTGGGATGCGCTTTTCACCTGCGCTTCTAGCTGCTGTGCGTCCGCCTCAAGCTGATCGACCAGGGCGCGGAGTTGCGCGCGCACGGCCTCCGGCTCCTCGATCCCCGCGCCGAGCAGCGCCACGACGCCGCTCTCGACCTCGCTCAGTCCTTCGAGCATTCCCTGGGTATGCTGAGCCGCGCCGACTTGCTCCGCTTTGGACAGCGAGAGCCGCCGGAAGTCCGCGATCTGGTCGCGAATGGCCTCAAGCAGCAGCGGCAGCTTGTCCACCAGCGCCTGTGGCGGATCGCCGGGCTTGACCTGGCGCGCCTGGGTCACGTTGATCAGGCGCTGGGACTCGACCTGGGCCTGCATCATCTCCCAGAAGGATTCGTAGGGGGCGGCGCCCGGATTCCAGTCCGCGAAGAACCATGCTTCCCATTCGCCGTCCGGGCCGGTGACGCGCGGGTTCAGCAGGAAGATGGCGCCATCACCCGCCTCGCTGACGGCCAATGTGTCGGCCAGGTGGCTGTAATCGGCTTCGCCTGGCTCAGGCGGGCGCGGCGGCGCGGCGGCCTGCCCAAACAGGTCATGGCTGGAGCCGGCGGTCCACGCATCGATCCAGTCCTGGTGATGGGCGCGGAACCAGTCAATCTCTTCGACCGGAAGCAGACGTCCCGCAAAGCCGCCTGTGAACGCCCAGCCATTGCTCACGCTCAGGAAAGCGCGGTACGACGGCGGCAGCCTGACGCCCAGGCGCGCTTCAGTCGCGGCGATCTGTGGCTCGGTCGCGCCTGGATAGCCCAGCCACCCCTCGGCGACGATATGCGGCGGCAGTCCCGCCGTCGCCAGATCAGGATCCGCCAGAATCGTCTGGTTCCACGCCTGGAGAAATGCGCTCCAATCAAAAGCTGGCATGGGGTGCCTCCTGTGCCCGCGATTCCTCTCCATTGTAAAAGAAAAGGCGGAGTCGCGCTGCCGCAACCCCGCCTTGCTCTCCCTGCGACGCAGCCCGCTGTCCGGGCTACGATGCCTCTTCCTTTTCCTTCTGCGCCTGGGCGACGATCTCCGCCTGCAAGTGCGCCGGGACGCGCTCGTAGCGCAGGAAGTCCATCGTAAACACGCCGCGCCCCGCCGTCATCGAGCGCAGGTCGTTGCTGTAGCGTTGAATCTCGGCCAGCGGCACTTCGGCGGTGACGATGCTGCGCCCGGCCTCGCTCTCCATGCCTAGAACGCGCCCGCGCCGGGTGTTCATGTCGCCCATAATGTCGCCCATGTTCTCTTCGGGCACGGTCACCTTGACCAGCATGATCGGCTCCAGGAGCACGGGGCCGGCCTGCTCGAACGCTTC
>CAYNHD010000038.1:0-16793 GCA_964396775.1 uncultured Thermoflexus sp.
CGCTGTGCTGGGCCTTGCCGTCCTCCGCCGCGCCAATGGTCACAGCCTGCCCGTAGACGTGCACCTCGCGGATCACCGCTGCGCCCGCCAGCTCCGGCACAATGGGATCGGCCTGCGGCAGCGACAGCCGCAGAAAAGCGGCAATGCGCCGGTCAGCAGTGATGATCTGCAGGAAAACTTCCTCGCCGACGCCGGTCTCGTAGCGCACCTCGTCCAGGTGTAGCTCATCAGGCGACACGGCCCTGCCACGTATCTCGCGCCCGCGAATGTCCGGGCTGCGCAGGCCGCGCGCCCGCAACGCCGCCTCAACCGTTTGCCGGAAGTTCGGCTTCATCTCGCCGGCCACAATGTCGGTTGAGGGGATGTCGCGCACCACGCGCGTCAGGCGGCAGTATTCGGGCGTGCTGAGGAAGCAGGCGCTCAGCACGTCGAGCAGCACGTCCTCGCTGTACGGCACCCACTCGCCGCGCTGATAGACTTGCATCAACTCGGCGCTCTCGATCAGCGAGCACGGGTAAATCTTGAGTTCGTCGGGGCGTATGTCCAGGTCGGCGAACAGCCGCCGGTAGTCCGCCACGTCCGCTTCCGGCGAGGAGCCGTACAGGTTCGGCATCCAGTGCGCGTGAATCTTGAACCCGGCCAGCCGCAGCAACCGGATCGCCCGCCGCACCATGGCGACGGTGTGCCCGCGTCGGTTCTTCGCCAGCACCGCGTCGTCCAGGCTCTGCACGCCGATCTGCACCTTCGTCGCGCCCAGCCGCCGCATACGGATCACTTCGCCCGCGTCAATGTGATCCGGGCGCGTCTCCACCACCAGGCCCACGCAGCGGATCGGCCCGGTCTCGTTTTCGCGATGCGCCGCCGCCAGCTCGTCCCACGTGGCGTACTCGTCCACGACCGTGCGCGGGCGCGCGCCTCGCGCCACGGCCAGCGCCAGCTCGCGCGACCGCTGCATCTCCGCGCGGTAGATGCGCTGCACCGCCTGGTTGTACGTCTGCTCCAGCGCGACGCCGTGCAGTGTTAGCGGCGTCACCCGATCGGGATGCAACTGCGAGGCAACGCGCAGCAGATCGCGCACCTCGTCGGTGCGATCCACGTCCGCGCCGAAATCGTGCAGCGCGTCGAACAGGCGCTTGACGAACCACACCTGGTACGTCTCCGGGTAGAACGACCAGGTGCCGCCCAGGATGATCAGCTCCACTTTGTCGAGCGGGTGCCCGGTCTCATAGAGCGTCCCCAGCCGCGACATGACCTGCAGGTAGGGGTCGAAATGGTTCTGCTCGGCGCGCTGCGCGCCTGGCTCGCTGGCCAGGTAGCTCTTGGGCATCCGCACATCGTTCGGGCAGAAGATGCATTCACCGGGGCACGGGTAAGGCTTGGTCAGCACCGTGACCGGCGTCACGCCCGACAGCGTGCGCACCGGCTTCATGCGCAGCCGGGCCAACACCCCCGCGTCATAAGGTGGCAGGCCGTCCGTCCCGGCCAGCGTCCGGTAGGCGTGGATCAGATCGTTCTTGTTGAACAGCCCCCGCCCATCCTTCGGGTGCTGCTTGAGAATCTGGATCAGGCGCGGGGCCGTCAGGTTGGGTTCTCGGACGACCTCGTGTAAGATCGCCAGCAGCGACACGCGATATTCCGCAACGTCGGCGGGGGGCCGGTAGCGCTTACCCATCGCTCACAATCCGAATCTGCTCCGGGGACAGGGCTGGCCAGTTGCCCACATGGACGACACCACCATCGCGCACCTGAACGCGCTCAATCGCGCCTTCTACGAGACCACGGCTGCCGATTTCGACCAGACCCGCGCCGCCCCCTGGCCCGGCTGGGACGCCCTGCTGCCCTACCTGGCGGCCCCGCTCTCGGTGCTGGACATGGCCTGCGGCAATGGTCGCTTCGGGCTGTACCTCTTCGAGCATCTGGGCACAAACGTAACCTATCATGGGGTGGATAGCAACCCCGCCCTGCTGAGCCGGGCGCGCGCGGCGCTGGCCGGGCACAACGCCCACCTGGAACAACGCGACGTGCTGGGCGAGCCGCTCCCCGAAGGGACTTACGATCTGGTGGCTCTCTTCGGGATGCTGCACCACATCCCCGGCTGCGAGCGACGGCGCGCGTTCATGCGAAGCGTGGCCGGACGAGTCGCGCCGGGCGGACTGCTGATCTTCGCCGCGTGGCGTTTCTATGAATACGAACGTTTCCGCCAGCGCATCCTGCCCTGGCCGCCCGATCTGGTCGTCGAGCCGGGCGATTACCTGCTCGACTGGCGGCGCGGGGCGCACGCGCCGCGCTACTGCCACTACGTGGACGATGCCGAGCATGCCGCGCTCGTCGCCGCGACCGGCCTGCGCGAGCTGGCCACCTACCGCGCCGACGGGCACACTGGCGACTTGAACTGCTACAGCATCCTGCGACGAGACAGCCCATGACCAGCGCCCCCGGCGACACCTCTGCCCTGCACGAGGCGCTCATCGCCTGGTTCGCGGCACACGGTGAAGACCTCCCCTGGCGGCGAGGGCGGGACCCCTACGCCGTGTGGGTGTCTGAGATCATGCTCCAGCAGACGCAGGTCATCACGGTGATCCCCTACTTCGAGCGGTTCATGGCCCGCTTCCCGACGGTGAGCGCCCTGGCCGCCGCCCCACTGGATGATGTGCTCAAGCTCTGGGAGGGACTGGGCTACTACAGCCGGGCGCGCAACCTGCACCGCGCCGCGCAGATCGTCGTCGCCGGGCACGGCGGGCAGTTGCCGTCCGATGTTGCGTCCCTGCGCCGGCTGCCCGGCATCGGACGCTACACCGCCGGAGCCATCGCCAGCCTTGCTTTCGGCGCGGACACGCCGATCCTCGATGGCAACGTGATCCGCGTGCTGGCGCGTCTCTTTGACCTGACCGACGACGTGAGCCAGAGCGCGACGCAACGTCGGCTCTGGGCGCTGACCGAGTCGCTGATCCCCGCCGGGCACGCGGCGGCCTGGAACGAAGGGCTGATGGAACTGGGGCGGCGCATCTGCGCACCGGTGTCTCCCCAGTGCGCGATCTGCCCGCTGGCCGACCGTTGCCTGGCGCGCGCGAATGGCACCCAGCAGGAGCGTCCCGTCAGGCGTCCCCGCGCCAGGACGCCGCACTACGACGTGACCGCCGCCGTCACCCGCCGCGACGATGGCCGCCTGCTGATCGCGCAGCGCCCGCTGGACGGGATGCTCGGCGGGCTGTGGGAGTTCCCTGGCGGCAAGCGCGAGCCGGGCGAATCGCTGCGCGAGTGCCTGCGGCGCGAGCTACGCGAAGAGCTGGGCATCGAGGTCGAGGTCGGCGAGCAGATCGGCACCGTCCGCCACGCCTATACCCACTTTCGCATCACTCTCTACGCCTTCGCCTGCCGCATCATCGCCGGCGAACCCGCTGCCCTCGGCTGCGCGGGCTGGGCCTGGGTGACGCTTGACGAGCTAGACCGCTACACCTTCCCCGTCACCGACCAGAAGATTATCGCCATGCTGCGCGACGGCGGCGGGCAGCTTGGCCTGGACCTCGGCTGAAGAGCCTGTCTCAGTTCTCGGGTAGAAGATCACCGCTGAGGCGCAGAGAGCACAGAGAAAAGAGAGTTGTCGAGAGGGTTCTGATTCTTCTCTGCGTCCTCTGCGGCGCTGCGCTTCAAGCATTTCGCCCGCATCGTCAGAGGTACGCCGGCTGAACCGTGCTTTGGATCGCCGGGGACGTTGTGCTATGCTCGGATATGGACGCGACATGCGCGCAGATCACAGCGGAGATGGCGATGCTCAAGGACTTCATGAGCCGGCGAGACGAAGAGCGCCAGATGAAAGAGGCGGGGCGGCTCCCGCCCGGCCAGGCCCTCACTCAGAAGTTCCCTGTGCTGCACTACGGCCCCGTCGCCCAGATTGACGTGAGCACGTGGACACTATCCGTCTTCGGCGAGGTGGAGCGCGAGATGCGCTGGAACTGGGACGAGTTCCGCCAGATTCCCACGACGACGATCACGACGGACATCCACTGCGTGACCGGCTGGAGCAAGTTCGACACCACGTGGGAAGGGCCGCTCTTCCGCGACTTCATTCAGCTTTTCGGCGTCAAGCCCAGCGCAAAGTACGTCATAGCCCACGCCGCGCACGGGTTCACGGCCAATCTCCCGCTGGAAGCCATGCTCGAAGACAACGTCCTGCTGGCCTGGAAGTACAACGGGGAGTACCTGACGCCAGAGCATGGCTACCCCGTGCGCACCGTCGTGCCGCAGCGGTACTTCTGGAAGAGCGCCAAATGGCTGCTCAAGCTGGAGTTCAGCCCGGTGGACAGGCCAGGCTTCTGGGAGCAGGCGGGCTACCACAACGACGGCGATCCCTGGAAGGAAGAGCGTTACCAGCGCCAGCGATTCTTCTGACCGGGGCACGCTGGCACACCCTGCAACGAGAACCTTGAGTCTCACCCCCAGTTCGTTTCATATGCCCAATTCAGAACCTCCAACTCACCGTTGCGCCAGGCTCAGGAGTCGGCGGCTGTGCGTCCGCGTCACCCGGCCTGCGTCGAATCAGGGCAGAGGCGCATCAAAAAGGTAACGTACCGGCCATGTGCCCACTCACCGTAAACACGGGAGCAACCCCGATGAGTATCTTCTCAGGAACCCGCGCCAGCCCGATCCGCGTCGCGATCATCGGGTCTGGCCCTTCGGCCTTCTACACTGCCGAAGCCTTGCTCAGCAACCCAGAGTTCGTCGTCGAAGTGGATATGTTCGAGCGCCTGCCGACGCCGTTCGGACTGGTGCGCGCCGGCGTCGCGCCCGACCATCCCAAGATTAAGACCGTCACCCGCGCTTTCGAGCGCACCGCCCAACACGAGCGGTTCCGCTTCTTCGGCAACGTGACCTTCGGGCGCGATCTCATCTATCCCGACATCGCCGCCCGCTACCACGCCGTCGTCTATGCAGTCGGCGCGCAGACCGACCGCCAGCTTGGTATCCCCGGTGAGCACCTGCGCAACAGCCACGCCGCGACCGAGTTTGTCGCCTGGTACAACGGGCACCCTGACTACCGCGACCTGACCTTCGACCTTTCTCAGGAGCGTATGGCAGTCATTGGCAACGGGAATGTGGCCGTGGATGTCGCGCGCATCCTCGCCCGCACCCCCGATGAGCTACGCCAGACCGACATCGCTGACCACGCGCTGGAGACACTTGCCGCCAGCCGCGTGCGCGAGATTTTCGTCCTGGGCCGTCGCGGCCCGGCGCAGGCCAAGTTCACCAGCGCCGAACTCAAGGAACTGGGCAGCCTGGCCGATGCCGACGTGGTGATTGACCCCGCCGAGTTGGAGCTTGACCCGCTCAGCGCGGAGTATCTGCGCTCCGGTGAGAGCAAGACCGCCGTGCGCAACTACGCGATCCTCCAAGAGCTTGCGCGCGCCGGGCAGAACGGCAAGCGCCGGAAGATCGTCCTGCGCTTCCTCGTCTCGCCCGTCGAGTTGCTTGGCTCGGATCGCGTGGAGGCCGTGCGTGTGGTCAGGAACGAAATCTGCGAGCGCGGCCATTTCATGAGTCCCTGTCCCACCGAGGATTACGAGACGATTCCTGTCGGGCTGGCCTTCCGCTCCATCGGCTATCACGGCGTCCCGCTGCCCGGCGTGCCGTTCGACGACGGACAGGGCATCATCCCCAACAAGCGCGGGCGCGTCATCAACGAGCATGGCGAGCGGATGCGCGGCGAATACGCCGTCGGCTGGATCAAGCGCGGCCCGGTTGGGGTCATCGGCTCAAATAAGCCGGACGCTCAGGAGACGGTGGAGATGCTGCTGCGCGACATGTCCTTCCACCAGCATTTCTGCCCGGCCAACCCAACGCGCGAGTCCATTGACCGGCTGCTGCATGAGCGAGGAATTCGCTACACGACCTACGAGGATTGGCGCACCCTCGATCAACTTGAGATTGAACGTGGGCTGGCAGTGGGGCGGCCCCGCTGCAAGTTCACGCGCGTGGAGGACATGCTCAACGCCCTGGAAGAGGTGCACCACGCGCCGGTGCCTTGAGCGCGAGGCGCGTCGCTCAGTGGGAGCCGGCCACCTGGCGCAGGAGGCGCACCGCGAATGTGTCGCCGGCTCGCGCCTCCGTCCGCCCTTCGGGGACGATCAGCAACCCATCGGCCAGCACGAGAGACATCAGTGCCCCGGAGCTTTGCGTGCCGGTTGTGCGGGCGATCAGCACGCCGCCCCGCTCGGTAAGCGTCACGCGCAGGTAGGTGCGCCGCCCGTCTAACGCCACATCCTCGTCCAGAACTGCGCTCACCAGCGGGAGCGCATGGGGATCGGTGCCGCCAGCCTTGCGCAGCGCGGGACGCACGAAAATATCGAATGTGACCATCGCCGAGACAGGATTGCCCGGCAGGCCGAAGAAGGGCACCCCGCCCACGTCGCCAAAGGCCAGCGGCTTGCCGGGCTTGATGTTCACCCGCCAGATGTCCACATGCCCTAGCTCGTCCACCACCGTCCGCACCACGTCGTGCGTGCCCACCGACACGCCCGCCGAAGTGACGATGACATCGGGCGCGTGAGCCAGCGCCTCATGCAGGCGGCGGCGCACCTCGTCCAGGGTGTCACGGGCAACCGGCAGGCGAATGGGCACGCCGCCGCACTGCTGCACCAGCCCGGCCAGCACGTAGCTATTGCTGTTGTGAATCTGGCCGGGGGCCAGCGGTTGGTCAACGTCGGCCAGTTCGTCGCCGGTGGACAGGATGGCGACGCGCGGCTGGCGGAAAACTGGAATACGCGCCCGGCCCAGCGAGACCAGCACGCCAATATCCTGCGGGCGCAGCACCATGCCTCGCCCCAGCACGACCTGCCCGGCGCGGATGTCTTCCCCGGCGGCGCGCACGTTCTCGCCCGCCGCGACCGCGCGATGCACCGCCACCCGCTCAGGCAGCGCCGCGCGTCCATCCGGTTGCCAACGGTCGTCGGTCTGCTCCACTGGAACCACGGCGTCGGCACCGTGAGGCAGCGGAGCGCCGGTCATGATGCGCGCCGCCTGGCCGGGGCCTAGCGCGCGGCTGGGAATCGTTCCAGCAGAAATATCCAGAATGGGGGTGAGGAAGACGGGCGCATCGGAGGCCGCACCGCCGACATCGGAGGCGCGCACCGCGTAGCCGTCCATCGCCGAGTTGGCGAAGGGTGGGACGGGCGCGGCAGCGACAACATCCTCGGCGAGCACCCGCTCGAGGGCCTGGGCGATGTGCACCTCTTCGGCGGGCAGGATGCGGACTCGCTCCAGTATCCTGCTCAGCGCGTCATCTACGGACAGCAACCCGCCCAACCCACAACTCCGGCAGGCTCAGCGGCACGTAGCGTCTTCGCGGATGCCCAGGTCGAACGCATCTGAGATGACCGGAATATCGTCCCACCAGCACTTGGCGTCAATGATGATGCCGCCGATCACCGACGTGACGATACACAGCACGAGGAAGCACCCACAGCCCAGCACGACCCAGCGTCCTGCGCCGCCGCCCTCGTAGGGTTCCTCCTGGTACTGGTAATCGTAGCCCGCCGGCTGCTGCATGGGCATCCCGTAAGGCTGCTGGCCAGGGGCCACGCCAGCCGGATAGCCGGGCGCTGCGGGCGGCATCGCCTGCTGCGGCGGGTAGCCCGCCGGCGGGCGCTGGAACTCCACGCCGCCGAGCTGCGGAGGGCCTCCGACCATCGTCGCCGCCTGAGCGGGGCCGGCCATATAGCCCACTTCGGCCTCGTAGGCAACCGTCACCGTCTCGCCCAGCCCGATCATGTCACCGGGAGATAGCGGGCGCGCTCCCGTCAGCCGCTGCCCATTCACGAACGTCCCGTTGGTCGAACCCAGGTCTTCGAGCGTGTATCCCCCCGTGCCCTGCGTGAAGCGGCAGTGATGGCGGCTCACCTCGGGGTCGTTGATCACGATGTCGTTGGTAATATCCCGCCCCAGCGTGACGATGCCCTGTTCCAGGGGATAGACCTGATTGGGCTGCGGTCCACGACGCACAACCAAGCGAAAGCTGCTGCTTCCCTGCATAACCCCTGCCTCCTCACGCGCGGCCAGCGGCGGATACGACTCACGAGACGGTTCGGAGTATACGGGGATCGTGAGTTGGTGTCAACACGGCCACACGCGGGTGCATCTCACGATGCGGGCGAAATACCCGAACCGCAAAGACGCAGAGGACGCGGAGAAGAACTAACACTCTCTCCATACTATCTTTTCTCTGCGCTCTCTGCGCCTCAGCGGTGATCTTTTGCCCCAGGAATGGGAACACCCCCACACGCGCCGGAGCCTTCGGCCTAAAGCCAAAGCCTCTAAAGCCGCGTCTACAACACCCCCACACGCGCCGGAGCCTTCGCGTTTTGGGGCAAAGCAGCACCCTAGAGACACAGAGAGCGCGGAGAAGCACAAAGACTCTTCAAGGTTCTCCTCTGCGTCCTCTGCTCTCTGCGGTTCAAAGACTCTCGCCCCAGAACCCGGATGCCCCCTGACGCAAAAAACACAGCGCCGCCAAGACATGGGGTGCTGTGCCAGAGCGACCAGCGGAGGGCCGAGCGCTTACGTGAAGTCGCGCAGTTGGCGCGAGCGGCGGGGATGGCGCAGCCGGCGCAGCGCCCGGCCCTCGATCTGCCGGATGCGCTCGCGCGTCAGCCCGAACTTCTGCCCGACCTCTTCGAGCGTGTAGCTGCGCCCGTTTTGCAGCCCGAAGCGCAGCCGGAGAATCCGCGCCTCGCGCGCCGTCAGCGTCCCCAGCACCTCCTCGACGCGCTCGCGCAGCAGGTTCTGGTAGGCGCTCTGCGTGGGCGTGGGCGTACTCTGATCTTCGATGAAGCTGCCTAGCTCGCTGTCTTCCTCTTCCCCGACGGGGCGCTCCAGGCTCATCGGACGCCAGCTGACCTTGAGCATCCACTGCACCTTGCGCGGCTCCAGCCCCATGCGCTCGGCGATCTCCTCTGGCGTGGGCTTGCGCCCGTGCTCCTGCTCAAGCTGGCGCGCCGTCTTGTACAGGCGGCGGATGCGGTCGGACATGTGCACTGGCACGCGAATCGTGCGCCCCTGGTCAGCAATGGCGCGGGTGATCGTCTGGCGAATCCACCACGTCGCATAGGTCGAGAAACGGTAACCGCGCGTGTAGTCGAACTTCTCGACGGCCTTCATCAGTCCCAGGTTGCCCTCCTGGATCAAATCCAGGAAATGCACCCCACGCCCCATGTACTTCTTGGCAATGCTGACGACCAGCCGCGTGTTGGCCTTGATCAGGTGATCGCGCGCCGCTTTCCCGTCCTCAATGATCGCCTCCAGCACCTGGCGGGCTTCGTCGGTCAGGTTGCCGTTCTGCCGGGCCAGTTCCGCACGGGCCGCGTTGCCAGCCTCCAGCCGCCTAGCCAATTCGACTTCCTCTTCGGTGTTCAGCAGCGGGACGCGCGCCATCTCCTTGAGGTACAGCCCGACAGTATCATCGGACGACACGCCGCTGAGGTCGTAGGCGTCGTCATCCTCATCGTCCTCGTCGTCCAGCACCTCATCGGCGGCGTCGAGATCGAAGGCGTCGGACTTGTCGCCGAACACTTCGACCCCTGACGCATGGAGCCACATGAAGATCTCTTCGAGCTGTTCCAGCGCCTCGTCGGCGTCGGGCATGGCGTCAATAATGTCGTCGGTCGTCAGGAACCCTTGAGTGTCCGCCTTTTCCAGCAGCGCCACCATGATCTCCTGGCCGGGCGCGCTACGTTCGGTCTGCTCCGGATCGCTATGCTCAATCAACTTCGACCCCCTCAAGTCACTCACTTGCCAGCGCCTGCGCGTCGTAGATGTCTCTTAACGTCCTTACGATGTCTGAGCGGTCATGGCTTATGGTTCTTCGGAGTCCAGGGATTCGAGATGGGAGCGCAGAACCTCGAAACGTGGGTCGAACCGGTCTGGCTGGCAGCCGCAAGGCCCCTCATTGAGGTCCTGGCCGCACTGCGGGCACAGCCCGGCACAGTCGGGACGACACAGCACCACCATGGGCACCGCCAGGATCGCCTCCTCGCGCAGCAGGGGCGCCGTGTCAAGAATGCCAGTTTCGGCGACGGAATACACGCAGTCGGGGGACGCGGGAAAGGCGAAAAGCTCTTCCAACTCCAACACAACAGGCACGAACGTGGGCCGCAGGCAGCGCGCGCACTCGGCCAGCACGTGCGTATCCAGCGTGCCCTGCACCAGAATGCCGCGCGAGTTGCGGCTGAGACGCAGCGTACCCCGCAGAAAGTCGAGCGTCAGATCGTCATCAAGCTGGACGCGCGGCAGATCGAGGGCAATTTCGCGGACGTATCCCACCCCTTCGGCCAGCATGAAGCCGACGTTGATCTTGAGAACTCGCCGGTTAACAAAATGCTGATTGCGCGAAGTGGACACCCTGCCAAGCCTCTCAAACGTTCGGGCAAAAAGAAACAGCCGCCGACCCGAGGCGGGCAATGAGTCACGGCTGTTGCTGGCCCCCCACTGTCACTGACGAAATTATAACGTTTTCTCAACCTAATGTCAAGCAACGCACTCATATATTACCAGATGTAAAACCGGCATCGCTCAAGAGTCGCCTGCACCGCGACCGCCCCATTCTCCCGTCTGCGCCAGCGATCCGCCGCTCGAGGGTCCACGAACGAGTTATCAGGCAGTGGTCGAAGGCCCCGTCCCCCGACCCCTTCCCCCAGCAAAGCTAGGGGAAGGGGAGCGCCGCCTGGCAGATCGTCCCCCCTAGCCTGGCTGGAGGAGGATTGAGGGGGAGGCATTCAGCGAGCATTCCTGAACTCTCAGAGGCCGTTTGAAAGGGCCTGCGACCCCACCCTAAATCCCTCCCCGCAGGCGGGGAGGGACTTCAAGAGCAGTTTTTTCTCCCTTCCCTCGCTTGCGGGGGAAGGGCCGGGGAAGGGGTAAAGATACCTCTCAAACGGCCTCTCGACAGGTTGTTCGTGCAGCCGCGCGCACTATCGTTGCGCTCTGCGTGGCGAGCACGGGTGATTCGGCGCTGCGCCCCCACTCCTGCGACGTGTGCCTTATTTCTCGCACCGTCCCCTCTGATGGGACGGCCATCCGGTATTGACACTGGGGATGCATTCTACTAACGATCCGGTATAATCCGCCCCGCCAGGCGAAGCTGGCTGGTCAGGACGGGCTGCGGCGCGGACGCACTGCCCCTACACAACCGCGAGAACAACTTATGCGCATCCTCATCACCGGCGCTGGTGGGCGGCTCGGCAGCGAATTGGTACGCGCCCTGGCGTCGCAGCCGCACACCGTGATCGGCGTTGACACGGACACGGTGGATGTCACCGACCAGGCGGCAGTTGGCGAGGCATTTGCCGCTGCGTCGCCCGAACTTGTCATCCATTGCGCCGCGCTGACGGCAGTGGATTTCTGCGCCGAACATCCCGACGAGGCCCTGCGCGTCAACGGCTATGGCACGCAGATTGTCGCCCAGACGTGCCTCCAGCATGGCGCGGCCCTTGCCTACCTCAGCACCAACGAGGTTTTCGACGGGCAGGAATGCCGTCCCTACCTCGAATACGATCCCCCCCGCCCCGCCAACCCGTATGGCTACAGCAAATGGGTCGGCGAGCAGGTCGTCCGCGACCTGGTGAGCAGGCACTTCATCATTCGCACATCGTGGCTGTTCGCGCACGGCGGGCGCAACTTCATCCACACGGTTCTACGGCGCGCGCGCGAGGGCCAGCCGTTGCGCGTGGTTGTCAACGAGGTGAGTTCGCCCACTTACGCCAATGACCTGGCCGCCGCCATCGCGCGACTGGCTGTCACCGGCAACTACGGTATCTACCACCTCGCCAACGAGGGCTACACCTCGCGCTGGCAGTTCGCCCGCGAGGCGCTCGACCAGGCAGGTTTCGAGGCGGTGCCCATCGAGCCGATTGCCCTGGCCGAGTTCGTGCGGGCGTCACGCCCGCCCCAGTACGCCATTCTGCGCAACACCGCCGCCGCCCGCCTGGGAATCACGCTGCGGCCCTGGCAAGAGGCGCTGACCGCCTTCCTGGAGGCGGAAGGGCTGCGCGCGCGCTGAGAAACTGCCATGCCGGAACCAACCCCTCAACCGCTGGTCTCGGTCGTCATCCCCAACTGGAATGGCGCGCATTTCCTGCCGGGCTGCCTGGACTCGCTGCGCCGCCAGGACTACGCGCCGCTCGAAATCCTGGTCGCCGACAATGCCTCCTCGGACGGCTCGCGCGACCTGCTGGCGGCCCAATACACCGACGTGAGGCTGGTGGCGCTGCCGGAGAATCGCGGCTTCACCGGCGCGTGCAACGCCGGCATGACCGCCGCACGGGGCGAGATCGTCGTCCTGCTCAACAACGACACCGAGGCAGACCCCGGCTGGGTCTCGGCCATTGTAGACACCTTCGCCCGCCACCCCAAAGCGGGCCTGGTGGCGTCCAAGATGCTGCTCTTCGACCGGCGCGATCACTTCCACACCGCCGGTGACCTTTTCCGCGTGGACGGGCGGCTGTTCAATCGGGGCGTGTGGGAGCGCGACGAGGGGCAGTACGACCAGGAGGAGTACGTCTTCAGCGCGTGCGGCGGCTCCGCCGCCTACCGGCGCGCCATGCTCGACGAGATCGGCCTGCTCGACGACGATTTCTTCTTCTCCTGCGAGGATATGGACCTGGCCTGGCGTGCCCAGCTTGCTGGCTACCGCTGCGTCTACCAGCCGGCGGCGGTCGTCTACCACCGCCTGGCTGCGACGGGCGGCGGGGTCACGGCCAGCTATCACGACGGGCGCAACATGATCTGGCTGCTGGTCAAGAACTATCCGGGCGCGCTGTGGCGCAAGCACGGGCTGAAGGTGCTGCGCGCCCAGCTTGGCCTGGTCTGGGAGGCGCTCCGCGCCTGGCGAGGGGCAGCGGCTCGCGCGCGTCTGCGCGGCATGGTCGCCGGACTTATCGGCATCCCGCGCATGATGCGCAAGCGCCGGGGCATTCAACGCGCTCGCCGTGTATCATTAGCGTACCTGGAATCCATCCTGACGCCGATGCCTGACGAGGCTCCGGCGTCGCAGCGAAAGTGAAGCCAAGAGTGACTCCGCCCAGCGATCCGCAGCGCGCAGAAGCGCCCTACCTGTCCATCGTCATCCCCGCCTACAACGAAGAGTCTCGGTTGCCAGGCAGCCTGGGGATCATTGTTGACTTCGTGGGCAGCAAGCCCTACAGCGCCGAGGTTGTGGTGGTGGACAACAACAGCAAGGACGGCACCAGCGCCATCATCCAGGACTTCGCCGCCCGCTTCGCGTGTGTGCGCGGGCTGTTCGAGGGGACGCAGGGCAAAGGGGCCGCCGTGCGCACGGGGATGCTGGCGGCGCGCGGTGAATATCGCTTTATCTGCGACGCCGACCTGTCTATGCCCATCACCGAGCTGCATAAGTTCTTGCCGCCCCAGTTGGCGGACTACGACGTCGCCATCGCTTCGCGCGAAGCGCCCGGCGCGGTGCGCTACCACGAACCCTGGCACCGCCACGTGATGGGCCGCGTCTTCAACACCATCGTCCGCGTGCTGGCTGTGCCCGGCCTGCAGGACACGCAGTGCGGTTTCAAGATGTTCCGCGCTGAGGTCGCCGAGACGCTCTTCCCCCTGCAAACCATGAACGGCTGGAGCTTCGACGTGGAAATCCTCTACGCCGCCCGTCGCCGGGGGTACCGCATCGTAGAGGTGCCAATCCATTGGTACTACGGGGAGAACACGCGCATCAGCCCCCTGCGCGACTCGCTGGACATGTTCCTTGAGGTGCTCAAGATTCGCCGCAACGGCCTGCGCGGCCTCTACGACCCGCCCCGCTCATGACCGCGACGGCTGATCTGCGCCACGAATACGCCCTGGCAGGCCGGGGCTTCGCCCGCATCGCCGGACTGGACGAGGCCGGGCGCGGCGCATGGGCCGGCCCCGTCGTCGCTGGCGCGGTGATCCTGCCCCTGGATCGCTTCGACCTCGCGCACGCCCTGCGCGGCGTCAACGACTCCAAGCAGCTCACCCCCGCCGAGCGTGAGGCGCTGCTGCCAGTTATTGTGGAGACGGCAGTCGCCGTTGGCGTGGGACACGCGGCCCAGGACGAGGTTGACGCACTGGGCATCGTCCCAGCCACGCGGCGGGCCATGCAGCGCGCCCTCGACGCTCTGGCCGTCGCGCCAGACGCCCTGCTCGTGGATGGGCGGGCGCTGGCGGGGTTCGCCCTGCCCTGTCTGGCGCTGGTGAAGGGCGACCAGCAGTCGCTGTCCATTGCCGCGGCCAGCATCATCGCCAAAGTGACGCGCGACCGCTTTATGGACAGCCTGGATGACCTCTTCCCCCACTACGGCTTCCGCGAGCACAAGGGCTATGGCACGCCGCTGCACCAGGGGGCGCTGCGACACTTCGGGCCGTGCGCCGCGCACCGCCTGACTTTCGCGCCACTGCGCGCCCTGCTCATGGCGGTCGCAGGGGCCAGGGAGCAGCCCGCGCCATGAAGCTCGCCCTGGTTCACGACTGGCTCAACCAGATCGGCGGCGCGGAGGACGTGCTCGATCACCTGGTGCGCTTCTTCCCCGGCGCGCCCGTCTACACGAGCATGTACGCGCCGGACTTGATGCCCGCCCATTACCAGAACTGGGACATTCGCTCAACCTGGATGGATCGGCTGCCGGGCATTCACCGGGCGCACCAGCGTTACCTGCCGCTCTACCCGCTGGCCTGGGCGCGCACCGATCTCTCCGAGTACGACGTGGTGCTGAGCAACAAGAGCGGCTTCTGTCACGGCGTGCGCACCGGCCCGCACACGCTGCACGTCTGCTACTGCCTGACTCCCACGCGCTACATCTGGAACCTGGACGACTACCTCGCCGGCGAGGATTTCGGCGCGCCAGTGCGCCTGGCGGCGCGCCTGGTTGCCCGGCTGTACCGCCGCTGGGACTACGCCGCCGCCCAGCGCGTGACTCACCTGATCGCCATCAGCACCGAGATTCAGGAGCGCATCCGCCGCAATTATCACCGCGAGTCTGCGCTCATCTATCCGCCCGTAGAGGCCGCCGAGCGTTTCACGCCCGCCCAACAGGTGGACGACTACTACCTCGTGCTGTCGCGCCTCGTCCCCTACAAGCGCATTGACCTGGCTGTAGAAGCGTGCACGCGGCTGGGCCTGCCCCTGCTCGTCGCTGGCAAGGGCCGCGACCGCGCGCGGCTGGAGAGCCTGGCCGGGCCGACCGTGCAGTTCCTCGGCTTCGTGGCGGACGACGACCTGCCAGACCTGTTCGCCCGCTGCAAGGCGCTCATCTTCCCCGGCCTGGAGGACTTCGGCATCGTGCCCGTCCAGGCGCAGGCCGCGGGCCGCCCGGTGATCGCCTTCAAGGGCGGCGGCGCGCTGGATACCGTCATTCCAGGGCACACCGGCGAGTTCTTCACCGAGCCAACCGTCGAGTCGCTGATGGCCGCCCTGCGCGATTTCGACGCCAGTCGCTATGACCCGGTGACCATCCGCGCTCACGCCCTGCGCTTTGACTCGGCGGTTTTCGAGCGGGCGATCACAACCTTTGTCGAGCGCGCCAGGGATGAGTTCAAATCGCGAGGCAGCCGTCCGGCGCCGCCCGCTGGGCGGTCATGAGGCCGCCGCCCCGCCGGTCGGGCAGCCGTCCTTTCCAACGGTCGGCGCGCTGCGCTATAATCTGGCCTGTTCCCGCCCGCTCAACCACAAAGGCTATATCTCCTGATGAGTATTGTCCAAGCTGTTGCCGAGCGCATTATTGATAATGTGGCTCAGGTGATCATCGGCAAGCGCAATGAAATCCGGCTGACCGTCATCGGCTTGCTGTGCCAGGGTCACCTGCTGATCGAAGATGTACCCGGCGTGGGCAAAACGATGCTGGCCCGCGCGCTGGCCCGCTCCATTGGCGCGTCGTTCAGCCGCATCCAGTTCACGCCCGACATGCTGCCCAGCGATGTGACCGGCGTCTCGGTCTTCAACCAGCGCACGCACGAGTTCGAGTTCCGGCCTGGCCCGATCATGTCGCAGATCGTCCTCACCGACGAGATCAACCGCGCCACGCCCAAGACGCAGGCCGCCCTGCTGGAGGCAATGGAGGAGCGCCAGATCACCGTAGACGGGCACACCTACGCCCTGGACGAGCCGTTTCTGGTCATCGCCACGCAGAACCCGATTGAATATGAGGGGACGTTCCCCCTGCCCGAAGCCCAGCTGGACCGCTTCCTGCTGCGCATCCGCCTCGGCTATCCCACGCCGCAGGAGGAGATCGCCATGCTGGACTCGCAGCAGTACCAACACCCGCTGATCGGGCTGACGCAGGTCGTCTCCGTTGAAGACCTGATGGCCGCCCAGCGCGCGGTGCGCGACGTGTACCTGAACCCGGACATCAAGAACTACATCGTCAATCTGGTGACCATGACCCGCCAGCACCCGGACGTGTACCTGGGGGCCAGCCCGCGCGGTGCGCTGGCCCTTTACCGCGCGGCACAGGCGCGGGCGGCGGTCATCGGGCGCGACTACGTGATTCCCGACGATGTGAAGGCCCTGGCCGACGCCACGCTCGCCCATCGCATCATCGTCGGCCCCAACGCGCGCATCAAGGACATCGCGCCCAGCAGCATTGTGCAGAGCATCCTGGCGATGGTGCCCGTGCCCGGCGCGACCGTCGGCTCGCGCCACTAGCCTCTCGCCGGTGGGCGACTCATGCAGAACCGTCGCAATGCGTTCTACATCCTGATCATCTTCAGCCTGGTCTCCGGCGCGCTGAGCGGGCGCGCGTTCTTCTTCAGCCTGGCCTATGCTCTGG
>CAYNHD010000039.1:0-12957 GCA_964396775.1 uncultured Thermoflexus sp.
AGCGCCTCAATCGTCACGCCGTAGCGCAGGGCGATGCGGTACAGGTTGTCGCCGGCCTGGACGGTGTGCGCGGTGGGACTGCTGCCGTCCTGAGCGCGCGCAGGGGGCGACCCGCTGATCAGGTGGAAGGCGACCAGCAGGGCGAGCAGGACAATGGCGGTCGGGCGACGCATACAGCCGTCCTTCGGTGCGGTTTGGCGCGACGGATGCTCAAACTATAGCCAAAATCGCCCCGCCGCGAAACAGCCCTGTGGATGCGGCGCAAGACTTCCGAAGTCTCGCAGACTTCGGAAGTCTCATTACTGCGCCTCTGCGGTTCAGAAATCCCCCTCAAAAAACGCCATCTCCCCCTGGCGCGAAATTGGCCCTTGCCATTGCCCTCATGGTGTGCTATTCTCATATAGACGTTCTTCGATATGAGGGCGAGATGATAGACAAGGTGGCCTTCGCCAAAGCCCTGGCCGACGAGACGCGCCAGCAGATCATGGCCCTGTGCTGCTGCCAGCAGTTGAGCGTCAGTGACATCGTGAGCGCGCTCGATGTGGCCCAGCCGACCGTCTCGCATCACCTGGCCGTGCTGAAGAAGGCCGGGCTGGTGCGCAGCGAGCGGCGCGGCAAGCAGGTCTTCTACACGCTCAACCGCGAGCGGATCGTCGCGGGCTGCTGTCAGGTGGCCGAGGACTTCGCGCCCGGCTTCCCGGTCAAGCTGGTCGTGCAGGTGGACAAGTGATCGCGGCGGGGGCCGCCTCTCTTTTTTTCCTCTATCGTATAGACGCCGGTCAATATGTTGACGTGCGGAGGCGGGCAGTAGTTGGTTTCGAGTCGAGAGTCAGGAGTCATGAGTCTAGAGGCGGGATAGGTCCCTGCCTCGATCCTGACCGCCGATCCCTGACAACCGACAACTGATCACTCCCAACTCCCGACTCACTATCCACTCAAGGAGCGAACCATGACGACACCAACCCCCATCCGCGAGAACGACGACATCCGCGCTGCCGTGCGCGCCCGCTACGGGCAGATTGCCGCCGGCTTCACGCCAGGGAGTGCGCCCGGCTGCTGCGGCTCCGCTGGTGACGCACCCGCCATCGCCGCGCTCTACGAGTCGCCGGACGTGGCGGCGCTGCCCGCCGAGGTGACCGGCCTGGCTCTCGGCTGCGGCGATCCGGTCGCGCTGGCCCGCCTGGAACCCGGCCAGACCGTGCTCGACCTCGGCTCCGGCGGCGGCATTGACTGCTTCCTGGCCGCGCAGCGCGTCGGCCTCACCGGGCACGTCATCGGCGTGGACATGACCCCGCAGATGCTCGACAAGGCGCGGGCCGCCGCCGCCCGGCTGGGCGCGGCCAACGTCGAGTTCCGTCTAGGGGAGATCGAGCGCCTGCCCGTCACCGACGCCAGCGTGGACGTGATCCTGTCCAACTGCGTGATCAACCTCAGCCCGGACAAGCCGGCGGTCTTCCGCGAGGCGTTCCGCGTCCTGAAACCCGGCGGGCGGCTGAGCGTCAGCGACATCCTGGCCGACCGCCCGCTGCCGGACGCGCTGCGCGCGCAGGCAGACGCCTGGGCAAGCTGTGTCAGCGGGGCGATCCCGGCGGCGGACTACGTAGCTGCGCTGGAAGCAGCGGGCTTCGTGAATGTGCAGGTGGAGCGCAAGAGCTTCGACGAGACGCCGCTGCCAGAGATGGTCGAGTCGTGCGGCTGCGCCAGCGAGGGCTGTTGCGGCGGTGAAGGGGCGGCGCTGCCCGTCTTCAGCGCGCGCATTACGGCGCGCAAGCCGGCCTGCGAGGCAGTTTGAGAGGTATCTTTACCCCCATCCCCGGCTCTTCCCCCGCAAGCGAGGGAAGGGAGAAAGGACTGCTCTTGAAGTCCCTCCCCGCCTGCGGGGAGGGATTTAGGGTGGGGTTGCAGACCTTTTCAGACGGTCTCTGAGGGCCATCAGGCGGGGCAGGCCGAGCCATAGAGGCCGTTGGAGAGGTCGTGCGCCCGCCTTTGCCCTCATCCCCAGTCCTTCCCTCGCGAGAGGAGAAGAGAGAAAAGCGCACACGCTAAGCCCCTCTCCTTGTGGGGGAGGGGTTGGGGGTGGGGGAAAACAACTCCTCAAACGGCCTCTCACAAACCAGCCAGCCCCGGAAGACGACCCTCCGGGGCTGGTTCTCAACGTCTCAACGGGAGTGTTGTCCGGCACGAACTAGCCGTTGTCCGGCACCCGCCCGCGCGATTTGCTGAACAGCCCTGCGAGCCGCTCCCGATTGAAGAGCGCGTAGTCCACACCGACCAGTCCGGCGACGCGCCAGGCCAGCAGCAAGCCAATGGCGATGACGAACAGCAGGGGATTGGTGCTGGCCGAACCCGCCATCATGAAGTTCCAGTTCATGAACGCGGCGAAGAAGGTCGTCACCCCGACGAGCGCGCCAACGATCAGCGCGATGCCGATCAGCAGTTCCCCATAGGCGATCAGCTTGGCAAACCAGGTGTAGGCTTCGGCATCGAGCAACGCCTGGATGAACGAGCGGTACCAGTCGAAGGCAATCGGCGCGCGTCCCCCTTCGGGCACCGACACGGCGTTGGTCCAAAAGCCTTTCAGCGCCACACCGGTCTCAGTCCAGGCAGGGTTACCGACCTTGTGCGCTGCGGCTTCAAGCCACTGGTAGCCCAGCCACAAACGCAGCGGCAGCCAGAGCCACGCCGCGCGAACATCGGTGAACAGACGGTTCAGCAGCGAAGGCCACCGGGGAACTTCGCGACGTGAAGCAGTGATGGTAGCCATGATGTGAGCTTCTCCCTTTGGACAGACCCATTGTTGTGCTGCATGGGCAGGCTCGCGTGAACCTGCCTTATCCCAACAGACGCACACAGTATAGGCCAGCGGGAGAAGCCCTTGTAGCGGGGAAAACCCGCGTGTTGGCGTGGATTTGTCAGGGTGACTCTGGCAGTCACAAGCAGCCGGTCGGGGATTCCCTGACACCGCTATTCGTCGTCCAGGATGCCCTGTGCCAGCGCGTCGCGCACAAGCTGCGCCCGTGTGCTGAGACCCAGCTTTTCCATCCCCCGCGCACGATACGTTTCGACGGTTTTCACGCTGAGGGCCAGTTGATCCGCGATTTCACTGTTGGTATGTCCCAGCGCGACCAGTCTCAGGACATCTAGTTCGCGATTGGAAAGGCTGGCCCAGCGATCAGTTCCGCCGCTGGACGCCGCCACAGCCGGTGGCTCCGCCGTGTCCAGAGTGAGCAGCTTGTCCATCATGGCGGAGTGTACATACTTTTCGCCACGCATAACCGCCCGGATCGCGTTCAGCAGTTCGCTGTCCACCGCTTTTTTCACGACATAGCCGGCAGCACCCAACGCCAGCGCCTGCTGCAAGTAGCTTTTGTCATCGTGCATGGTCAGCACCAGGACGCGGCTGCCGGGCGCAATGTCTTTGAGGCTGCGCAGTACGTCCAGCCCGCCCAGACCGGGCATCGTCAGATCCAACAGGATCAGATCGGGGTGCAATTCTTCTGCCATCGCCAGCGCCCGCGCGCCGTTTGACGCTTCCCCCACCACTTCCATGTCCGGTTGGGCGTCCAACAGCAGCTTGAGTCCGGCGCGCAAGATGGCATGATCATCGGCCAGCAGGATGCGCGCTTTGTCTGTGTTCATACGTAGTGGCATACTCACATCTCACTCTCAGAGACCGTTTGAGAACCTCACCCCCCGGCCCCCTCTCCGTTTACGGAGAGGGGGAGTCGCTGGGCGGTTAAGTCCCCTCTCCGCGTGTGATACTGTTGGCGAAATGCCTCCGTAGGGGCGTATTGCAATACGCCCCTACGAGGGCGCAGCAGAGCAGCGCCCCCTACGAAACCAGCGCGCGCTTAGTTCGTCAACAGTATCGTGTGGAGAGGGGATTTAGGGGTGAGGTAAACCCTCCGATTAGGATTTCTCAAATGGCCTCTCAACAGGGGGTGCATCCGGGATTTCGACAAAAAGGCTGGTGCCGTGCCCGGCCTCCGATTCGATCAAGAACTTGCCGCCCAGCAGTTCGGCCCGCTCACGAATGCCGTATAGTCCTAGATGTTGGCGGCTGCCTTTGGCCGCCGTGTTCGCATCGAACCCAACCCCGTTGTCCTCGGCGATCACCAATGTCTTGCCGTCGCGGTGTTCGATCAGCACGCTGACCTGCCCGGCCTGAGCGTGCCGCGCCACATTGGTCAGCGCCTCTTGCACGATACGGTAGATGGTCGTCTCCACTTCAGGCGACAGGCGACCATCCCGCAGACCGTGAATCACCAGATCAACAGGAAGGCCAAAGCGTTCGCGGTAGTCGGCGATGTAGCGTTCAAGCGCCGCCGCCAGCCCCATATCATCCAGCGCGCTGGGGCGAAGCTCCCAGGCGATCCGGTGGACTTCTTCGAGGGTTTCGCTGACAATCTGGCGCAGGTTCTCCGTTTGCTGGCGCATCTCGCCGGACGCTGTTTGTTCCAGCGCCTGCAGCCCCACCAGCAGCGATGTGAGCGCCTGGCCGGTGCTGTCATGGAGTTCGCGGGCGATGCGCCGCCGCTCGTCCTCCTGCGCGGCGATAACACGGTTCACGAACTGCGCGCGCAGTGCGGCGCGCTCAGACTGTTCTTGGGCGGCCTGGGCCAGCGCCTTCGTCATGGTGTTGAACATTTCAGACAGGCGGCCAATTTCATCATCAGCCCAGGGCGTGACATGCTGCGAGAAATCGCCCTGGGCGACAGCCTGCGTCGCCTGCACCAGATTCTGGATCGGGCGTGTGATCAGCCAGGTCAGGAAAACGGCTGCCGCAATACTCGCCAGCGACATGATCGTGCTGGTGAAGATCAACTGCCGCGTGACCTCATTGACTGCGGCGCGAATCTCGCGGTCAGACAGTCCAATGCGCACCACGCCCGCCAGATCGTCGGATAACGCGAACCGTTCTGCAACGTCCAGAACGCGCCCCTTGCTGGTGTCTCGCCACGCCAACGACTGGCGTTCCCCTGTTTCCAGCCGGTTGGCCTGTATGATGTCAGCGGGGACGCCATCCGTGAACGTGTGGCCCAGCACCGATCCGTCAGAGGCTGTCACCAGCAAGTAGGCGATTTCGGTGTTATGGCGCTCATCCGAATAATGCGCCTGGGTTTCGCGCAGCAGGAGGTCGAGATCGTCACTGTGGCCGGCCTCGATCAGGTTTGAGGCGCTTTCGGCGACGTGCCCTGTGATAGACAGCGCCTGGCTTTCGAGTTCCTCCTGAAGGAGAGTGGTCAACGAGCGACGCACCTGCACAGTGACAAACGTGCTGAGCAGCAGGACAGTGCCCACCACGATGCCCAGCACTTTGGTGCGAATACTGACCGCGCCGAGGATGGCCCACAGACGCCTGAAGAATCGTTGTTGAGGAGAGCCGTTTGTCACTGTTCCACCAACGGTGCAAACAAAAGGCCCAGAGCGCGTCCCCCTGGGCATTTTTACGGTGCCGGTTTAGTTTATTTTAGCGGGTAACACTATGAACTGCCATCAGGATGCAGCCTCGGTTCGCGGGTGTGTCGCGCCTGCTCCTGCTGGTGACGCAGCCCTGACAACCTGGCATTGAGTCTGGCTTCGGTGTCGCGCGTGTAGCGGTCCAGCAGGGGAAAGGCGAACCATACGGCTCCCGCCGCGAGCAGCAACCCCGTCACCAGCCGCAGCCACGAATTAAACGACCCCAGCGCATCGCCGCGATAGAAACTCACCGGTAACACATGCCCGGTCAGCGCAGCCAGCCACTCGTTGTCATAGCGGAAGCCCGTGCTCAGGCCGTCCAACGTATCGCTGAGCATGTGCGTGCCGCCATCCAGCGCCATCGGCAACGCCGACAGCACCAACAGCCAGATGGGGATCGGTTTCTGCGGGCGCACGCGCGACACCAGCCAGTACACCATGCCTGCCAGCCAGACGCCCGCGTACAACGACACCATGCGGTCAGACCAGGCGACCTTCCAGCCCAGCGCCTCATTGCCGCGAAACTCGCGCAGCAGCAGGGCGTCTGGGCCGCTGTCTCCGGTCAATTCAAGGGGTAGCTGGTCGAGGCTGTACATGACGCGCTCGCCGAACAGGAAAAACGAGCGTTGCGCCATCTGGTGGCAGAGGAACGAATAGACGGTGTAGATCGCGTTCCCGGCATCCGTCCACCCGACCTTCATGAGCACTGGTGCCACGAACGGCAGGGCGTTAAAGAGACCGTAGAGGATCAGAAAAATAAGCAGCCAGTGCCGCATCAGGGATCGGGTCACAATGAGCGGGCGTGGGCTGGATTGGGTTGTGGCGTGCATGAGCTGCTTCCTTTCCGCCAACCGGCAAGACATTCGGTGTCGAGGCGCGCCTGGTGGCGAAAGAGCGCCCTGAAAATGAGGTTATGGGTTGTTGGTTCCTGGTAGAACACGCCCGCAGCCGAGCCGCCTTCACCAAGAACCAATTACCAGGAACCAAGAACCAGGAACCAAGAACCAACGACCAAAAACCAATGACAGGTCGTGCGCGCCTGCCTGGTTTCTCCGTTACCCATCAACCAACTCGCGCCCGCTGGCCTGCCAGGCGACCATGCCACCCGGCACGTCCCACACCTGGGTGTACCCCTGCTCAACCAGTGCGCGCGTTGCCTGCTCGCTCATGTTTCCGCTGCGGCAATAGAGAATCACGAGAGCGTCCTTACCGGGGATGGCGGCCATCAGTGCCCCCAGATCGTTGTAGGGGATGTTGGCGTCGGTGTTCGGCACTTCGCCCGCGTAGGGGATGTGCACGTTGATAATCTGGTAGTCGTCCGCCTGGTTCTCAACGATATGGGCGAACTCGTCAATCGTGAGCGTCTGGTAGGTCGCCGGGGCAGTTTCAGCGGGGGTTGGCGTGCCGCTCTGAGTAGGGGTTGCACCGTCGCTGGCCTGCTCGCTGCGCCCGGATGTGCCACATGCCGCCAGGAAAAGCGCCACGAGCAACACGCTCAGGAGGAGAAAAAGATACTTCTTGCCGTTCATCGTTCGCCCACCTCGTTGTTTTCTTGCCGGATCGGAATGGCGGGCAACACCCCGCCCTGCCCACCAGCCTGAAGCGTTCGAGTAATTATTATGATGGATTTCTATGTTTCTGTCTATGCGCCAAAAGGCGCAGGGGTCTACGAACAACCTGTTGCCAGGGGAGGTCATGACTACTCGGTGAACGCCTCCCCCCTCAATCCCCCCTCCAGCGGAGCTAGAGGGGGGACGATCTGGCGGGCGGCTCTCCCCTTCCCCTAGCTCGGCTGGGGGAAGGGGCCGGGGGATAGGGGCGTTCTGGCAATCGCCCAACAACTTGTTCGTGGACCCAGGGCGCAGGGGCCGCGCCAGGGCCGCGACCAACTCGGACTTCCGATCCCCCCTTCCCCGTGTTATAATGCGCCCGCGATGGACGACAGCACCTGGATGCGCCTGGCGCTCGACGAAGCGCGTCTCGCCCTGGCCCACGACGACGTGCCCATCGGGGCGGTTGCCGTGCGCGGTGGGGAAGTGATCGCGCGGGCGCACAACCGGCGCGAGGCCGATGGCGACGCGACCGCGCACGCCGAGTTGCTGGCCATCCGTGCAGCGTCCGCCGTCCTGGGTCATTGGCGGCTCGAAGGCGTGACGCTATACTGCACGCTTGAGCCGTGCGCCATGTGTGCCGGGGCGATGGTTCTGGCCCGGCTGCCGCGCCTGGTTTACGCCGCACCTGACCCGAAAGCCGGGGCGAGCGGCAGCGTGCTGGACCTGTTGAGCCACCCGCAGCTTAATCACCGGGTCGAGGTGACGGGTGGCGTGCTGGCCGACGAAGCCGCCGCGCTGATCCGCGAGTTTTTCGCCGGGCTGCGCGCTCAGGGCCAGAAGTGACACCTGCATAGGTCGTCCGAGATGGAGGGGTGCCAGAGTGGTTGAATGGGGCGGTCTCGAAAACCGTTGTGGTGCTTCGCGCCACCGTGGGTTCGAATCCCACCCCCTCCGCTAGCCTTATTTCCCCGGCGAGCCTTGAGACCGGCCTGACGCCGGTCTGCCGGTTGTGTTCGCTGCGGCCAGACGAATGTGCTGGCCGTTTTCTTTTTGGCGCTCTGCGATGAGAGCCTGTTATGCAGTTCTCAACCCCTATCCCTCGGCCCCTTTCCCCGCAAGCAGGGAAAGGGGAGCCTCCCCGCCAGCGGGGAGGGACTACAGGGTGGGGTCAGGGCGCACCCCATGCGCCGTGCCCTGCACGCTACGCCGAGCGTGCGGTGTTCATAACACGCTTTAGCCTCACCCCCGCTCTTAGGGCAAAGCATCACCGCTCTGCGGTTCAGGCAACTCCGCCCTCCATCCTGAAGTACACCAGGACGAAGGGGCGATTCCCTCCCCGCGCCCCGCGTGGTACACTGAAGGGGTGCGCAAGCGGGTAAACATAGGACGGGAGGGTTGGCCAATGGGCTGCACAGACACGATCACACGGGGGCGCGGGGTCGGGCTGGTGTTGGCGCTGCTGCTGGCGGTGACGCTGCTGGCCGCGTGCGGGGAGGGCGGAGACGGCGAGGACACCGCCCCGCCGCCCACGACCACGCCGGGCGTCAGCGCGGAGGTGGTGGCCGAGGACGCGGATGAGACTGGTGAGGTGGCCAGCGAGCCTGTCAGCACGCCGCCGCCGCTGCCCGCCGAGACGTTGTTCCAGGACGCGACCGCCCTGGCCCGCGCCGACCTGGCCGCCTACCTGGAGACCAGCCTGGACGAGATCACTATCCTGGAGCCGGACACCCCTCTCTTGCTGGCCGATCCACTAAGCTGCCCGGAGATCGCTGACGAGAGCGTGACGCCTTACACCGTCTACGTGCAGCGCGGGCGGTTCATCTACCCCTACCAGGTCTACGAGCCATCGCCGGGCGCTGAGCCGGTCGTCGAACGCTGCGATGATGTGCTGGTGGACGAGGAAGTGCTCTATGTGCCCACGCCGGACGTGCGCACCGCGGTGCTCGATGCCGTGCGCTTCGACCTGGAAGCGCGCGGCATAGACACCGCCGGCGGCGCGCTGCGCACTTTCCAGGCGATCACCTGGACGGACGAGGCGTTGGGCTGTCCGCCGGGGCCGCAGGCGACGCCTGTTCCGGCGCTCATTGACGGCTACCTGGTGGTCTATGCAGTGGGCAGCCTCACCTACGAGTACCACACCGACGCGACCGGGGCGCGGATCGCCTTCTGCGCGCGCGGCGGCGGGTACGAGTCGGCGGAGGCGTTCATCAGCGCGCTGGAAGCCGACGAAAACCTGGACGTGACCCGTGTGGAAGACGAAGTGGCCACCTACGACGGGCTGAGCGCGCAGGGCGTGCTGATCGAGCTGACCACGCGCGGCTATCGCGTGGGGGTGTTCGCCTTCGGCTCGGCGGACGAAGCGCGCGCCGCCGCCGCCTTGATTGACGACCTGGACGTGTCGCGCATCTTCGCTGCGGGCAAGGTGCTGATCGTCCAGGAGGAGAACAGCCCCCAGGTGTACAGCGTGCTGCTCCAGCACGCCGAAGAAGTGCGCGCGCCCGTCATCGAGCGGCGCGATGCCGGGGCCACGCCCGATACCGGGTGAGAACCGGTTCTTGGTTGTTGGTTCTTGGTAAGAATAGCCTTGACCTGCGCCTGCTCAACGTTAGTCTGTAGCCTGGGGCGACCCGTCACTTTACCTCACCCCCGCTCGGCGCTAACGCGCCTCGCCGCTCCCTCTCCGTTTACGGAGAGGGGGAATGGCCGAGCGCAGCGAGGCCAGGGGGTGAGGTCAATCAGACGCCATCTTCATTCTTCCCACGCTGCTGTCCGCCCCTAAAGCATTCGACTGGAGAGGAGGCAAGCATCCTCGCCCTTCCCTTCGTGGCAGGCCACTTGCGGACTCTGCTCTACCAACAACCAATCACCAACAACCTCCTGCGCAAAACACTTCCGCCAGACAGGGGATTGTCTGGCGGAAGCGCGCTGTGGTGATGGTGGAAGCGGGCGGCGAAGGCTGGGGTGGGCGCGCAGCCCCCGCCGCCCACCTAAACTACGGGTTGCAGGAGGGCGTGTAGGCCGGCAGGTCGAGGCGGTCAATGTAGATAGCGGGGCCGCTCGACAGCGGGTTCTGCGTGCCGGTGTAGACGATGCGCAGCGTGTGCGTCCCTGGCGTCAGGCCCGTCACCTCGTAGAGCGCGTTCTCCAGCCACAGGTCACTGCTGGCGTACATATCCAGTTGGTCGCGGAACACGCCGTCCACGTAGACATCCGCCAGGCCGCCGTACTGACCCTTGTGGTAGAGCAAGGCGAAGCCTTCGGCGTTGAAGGTGAACTCCGCGTAGATGGCGTAGGCATCTTCGGGCAGGCCCAGGCCGCGCCGCACGCTACCGCCCGACGCGCCAGTGGAGAACAGGGTGAACCAGCCAAACTCGGTCGGGGCAACGTACTCCCACTTTTCGCTGGCCTCCTCATAGCAGCCAACTTCCGGCTCATCGAGGTCTTCCTCGCCGGTGTCCGGCGGCTCTTCAGGCAGCGGGACATCGCCCGGCTTGGGCACGGGGTACCCGTCAACAGTGAAGGCGTCCAGGTTGATCTGGCGCTTCCTGGCCTTCGTCGCTTTCTTGCCCTCGTAGCGCACTTCTACGACGTGATCGCCCGGTGCCAGCCCGCCGATGTCGTAGGCGAAGAACAACTCGCCGGGATCGAGCGCGTACTGGTCCACTTCGCCGTGCAGCCGCCCATCCACGTAGACGCTGGCGATGCCCCAGTCGCGCCCGGTGTGCATGTAGAGCGTGGCCTGCGTGCCGTTGAACAGCAGGAACGCGCTGGCGTACTTGTCAGCCGTCCACACATACGAGCCGCCGGAGTGCTGGTCGCTGGGCGTTACCACCCAGGTCATGCTGTCGTTGACGGCCACGTGCAGGCTGTCGGGCTGGTACGCGCCGTAGGCGGCGGGGACGATGTGGCGGAACTCGATGGCGTCGAAGCGCGCCTTACCGCTGTCCAGCACCAGTTCCAGCGAATGCGGGCCGGCGTTGGGCAGCAGGATGGTGTGGGCGATCTGGTCGGCAGTGACCTTTGCCTTGTTGTTCAGCGGGTAGGGCACGCCGTCAATGTAGACGGTCATGTAGCGCCCGTAAGTCCAAAGCTGGCGGTAGAGGGTCACCACATTGCCCTGGAAGACCGCCGTCAGCCGGTCGCCGCGCTTGGTGGCCTCGTGCACCGACCCGCCCGAAGCGCCGCCGCTGGCGATCTGGCTCCACACACCGGTGTACGCGCTGGCGTAAGTCTCGCCTGTGTCTGGGTCAACGCCGCCGGTGAAGACGACATCGCTGTTCTCGTAGTAGCCTGGGCCGAGCACCGGCAGGCCGTGCCCTTCGATCCAGTCAATCGAGAACTTCTTGGCGGTGACCGGGCGTAGCTCGATCACGTGCCGCCCCAACGGGTTGGGGATGGGGCCGATGGAGAAGGGCACCTGGTAGGCGGTCTTGCTGGAGCTGTTGGGCATGGTGCCCCACAGCACGCCGTCAATGTAGATGTTGGCCTCGCCGAAAGCGCCGATGCTGCGGTAGACGGTCACATAGCCGACGCCCTGGGTGGGGATGTAGTAGTGCCCGGCGGTGCCCACGCTTTCCAGGTAGTAATCGGCGCTGTACCTGGGGTCTGGCTTGCCAGGCTTGACCGCCCAGGTGCCGACCGCGTGCACGATCTCCGTCCCTTCGGCCTCGACACGCTGGCCGTCGCTCAACGACGGGGCCAGGTCGAAGACTTCCAGCCGCCGTAGGACAATCGTCTTCTTGGCCGGGTTGCGAATCTCCACCCAGGCCCCGCCGGGCATCCCGCCCAGGCCGCTGACCAGGTAGGCCGCGTCGGGGGCGGGCTGGGCTTTGATCCAGCTTGCCTCGATCAGGCTGTGCAGCGCGCCGTTCACGGCGACTTCGATGGCGCCGGTCTTGCTATAGACATCGCTGACGACCCGCAGCGAGTCGTTGCCGGTGACGTAGACGTATAGCCGGGCGTCCTTCTCTTTGGTAGTCAGCGTGTCGCCTTCCACCGTCCATGCGCCGCTGAGGAGGACGCGGCCATCGGTCGGGGCCAGGTCATAGACGGTCGGGCCGAGGTCGGGCACGAGGTCGTAGACCTGGTAGGCGTCAATGTTCACGTACTTGGAGTAGACGACGATCTCGGCAGTATGCAACCCCTCGCCCAGGTTGACGACGGAGAAGGGCACGATGCCCGGCGTGGTACTGCGCATCGAGTACGAGCCGTAGAGCGTGCCGTCAACGAGGATGTCGGCCTTGCCGCCGTCGGCTGTTCGGCTGAAGTAGACGGTGAAGGCGTTGCCGTAGAAGAGCACCAGCGCCCGGTCGCCCTTGCCGCTCGCCCGCGAGACGGCGCTCGACGCCCACGACGCGCCCACATAGCTGATCGCGCCGCCGCTCAGCGCCGCCGGGTTATCATTCTCGTAGTAGCCTGCCTCCAGGTAGTTGACGCCAGCCATGTCGCCCGTGCGGACGAGGATGGCATCGAGATCGAACGGAGCGTACTGGTTCCTGTTCTTGCCGGCAGTCTGCGGCCTCAGGGCGATGACGTGGCTGGCCCCTGAGTCCAACCCGCCGATGATGTACGATTGCTGGAAGGCCCCCTCAGCGGGCGAAGCCGCGTAGCTGTTGAACGATGAGTGGTAGCGCCCGTCCACATAGACATCCACCATGCCGTACTTCTTGTACACGCGGCGGTAGACGACGACCGAAGACGCGCCGTTCACCTCGAAGACCGCTTCGACGACGGGCGCTGTCTGGTATGTCTTCCAGGTCATACCCTCCGAGCCGTGATAGCTGGTGCCAGAGGCGCGGGCGTCGCTTGTCTCAGCCCACTGCCCGGAGAACTGGATGGCCGGGTTGCCGCCGACCAGCGCGTTGTTCTCGTAGTGGCCGGGGCCGAGCACGGGCTTGTTGTAGAGCACCACCTTGTCCAGGGCGATGGTCGTCGCGTAACCTTT
>CAYNHD010000039.1:12967-16397 GCA_964396775.1 uncultured Thermoflexus sp.
GGATGCGCACTTCGAGCGTGTGAAACGCGCCGGCGTCCAGGCCGGTGACCGTGTAGGGCGTGCTGCGGTAGGATGGGCCTTTCAGGTAGAGCGAGCCGTAGAGCGTCCCGTCCACGTAGATGTCTGCCGCGCCGTAGGTGGACTTGGCCACGCCGTACAGCGTCACCGTGTCCGCGCCGGTGAAGGACAGGTAGGCCCGCGCCTGCGGGTGCTTGGACTCAATATAGTGGCCGCCCGAGGGGCCAGGATTCTTGGTGGATTTGAGCGTCCAGCCTTGCTCGTAGACGAACGCCGAGTGAGTCGGCTTGCCGTCCGGGCCGTACTCGTATTCCTCATATTCGCCCGGCCCGACCGGAGCCGTATGATAGACCGTGTAGCCATAGACCTCGTTGTACTTGGGTTTAGCGGGGTTGGCGTTCAGGTGGCGCACCTGCATGACATGGGGCAGTTCCGGGTTGAGACCCACCACGGCAATCGGCACGCCCTTCGCGCCGCTGTCCTTGAGGTCTACCGTGCGCTCCAGCCGCCCGTCCACGTAGATTTCCAGCGGGCCGTTGGCGCTGCTCGTCTTGACGTTGACCGCCGCGCCCGATCCCTTGAAGAACAGGGTGAGCAGCGCGCCCTCCTCGTTGGAGCGCAGGTAGGAGGTTTTGGTCTGCCAGCCGGTCGCCTCTTGCGCGCCGTTGAAGGGCACTTCCAGCGCCGCGCCCGGCTCGTCTACGCGGTACAGGGACGGATCGCTGAGCAGGTTGAGGAAGCGGAAAGCGTCCAGGTCGAAGTAGGGCGCGCCGGGGTTGACGCGCACCTCGATGGTATGCACCTGGTCGGGGGCCAGGCCGCTGATGTAGAAGGGGACGACGCGCGCGATCTTGGCATCGTTGGACATAGTGCCGCGCAGCGCGCCGTCAATGTAGACATCCGCCGTGCCGCCGCCAGGGAACACGCCGCGATAGATGGCTACTGTGTCGGCGTGGGTGAAATGCGCGTACACCCGGTCATAGGCGCGGGCGGCGCGGCGTCCGCTGCCATCCGGCGTGCCGGGGCGCTCTGGCGCGGGCAGCGGGACCGTGCTCCACGCGCCCACATAGGTGATTTTCGGCTCTCCCTCCTCCCAGAAGCCCAGCCTGGCCGGGCTGATGTCGCCGCCCGGCCCGGCGTCAATGACGCCCTCCGGCGCGACCGTAGACAGGGCGAAGGCGTCCACGTCCACGACGCCCGCAGAGGCAACCACGCTGAGGGTGTGGTTGCCGGGCGTCAGGTTGGCGATCTTGTGCTCGGCGCGCTTCTGCCCTTCGTCCGTATAGGTGATGATCGAGTGCAGAGTGCCGTCCAGGTAGACGTTGACCGTGCCCGTTGTCTCCTTGCTATAGAGGACGGTGACCTCGCTGCCGCTGAAGCTGAAGCAGGCCGCGCTGCCCACTCCGTCCGCGATCATGGTCAGGGCACCGGCCCCGCCCGGCGAATAGCCGTCGTCGGTCACGGAGGCTGTCCAGCCTCCGGGCGCGCCGTTGGCGTCATAGAGGGCCACATAGCCGCCATCGTCGCTCTGGAAAAGGTCAGCGAGGGGATCGCCGCTCGCCGCTGCCGGCGCGATCACCCACACGTTGACCGGCTCCGGTGAGAAGTAAACCTGCTGATCCCAGCGGTCGAGGATGGCGATCTCAACGGCGTTGATCGCTCCGGGGTTGCCGGGCAGCCGCACGTTGTACGCTTCGGCCAGGCTATCCCACACCCCGTCGCTCGGCTCGGCGGCGATCCATTCGCCGTTGTTCACCCGCCCCCACACGTACTGCGGGCGGTTGATGGCCACCGGGGTGAAGCTCGGCTCGGAGACGAAAGTCTCCTCACCGCGATCCCACACGTAAGCCGACCACTGCGCTTCGCTGTCGCCGCTGCCAAACTCCAGCGGGATGGCCGGGGCCGTGTCAATGGGCACATTGGCCAGATGCAGCACGGGGCACACGGGCGCGTTGTCGAACCCGTCGAACGTGTCTACCAGCGTCTCGAACACATCATAGACGCCGGACTCATCGGCGTCGCGCCAGCCGACCTGCTGCCGCGCCGGTTCGGAGAGGGCGTGCGCCGCGTAAGCGCTGACCATCGCCGCGCCGGAGCGCATCAGCGAGGGCGCGGGCGCGCCGTTGTTGTACTCGCAGTTGGTGTGGGCAACGCGCAGGTACCCGTAGACCTCTTCCTGGCGGCAGCCGCCGGTAGCGGGGTCATACGATTCGTCGCCCGCTCCGAACACGTGGCCCACCATCTTGGCGATGAGGATTTCCAGATTGTCGGTGCCCAGACTGCCGCCGTCCGACGTGACGACCGCCCAGGGGCCGTTGAGTGCCGCGCCGCCCGGCTGCCCGTCGCCATCGAAGAGGCCGTCGGCGTCGGCGCTGCTGTCCACCACATACAGCACGAAGCCCCAGTCCGCCCCGCCGCTGACGCGGGCGTTGTGAGCCAGTTGGCGGGTCGCGCTGCCGTCCGCTGGCAGGCCCGTGAAGGCGCTGGCAACCTGGTGAATCCAGCCGGTGTCTGGCTCTGAGGCGCTGGCAACGCTGCCCTGCACCGGCTCGACGCCCACCTGAATCTTGGGGCGGTCGCCGGCAGGGCCATCGAACGGCGAAACATAGCTGACGTTCCAGGTCAGGTGGGCGCTGGGACGGGGATCGCCGCCGGGCGTTGCGGGCACGGCGGCCACCGTCGTCCACCATTCAAGCGCCTGAGAGACTTCTTTCTTGACCTGATCCACTTCGCTGGCAGCCCAGTTTTCAGGGCCAGCCGTGCTCTCAACAAAGAGCACCTTCACGGCCACATCACCGGCCAGGAAGGCGCTCGTCTGTTCGGGCGTGGGCGCGAAGGCGGCAGCCGTGCGTGCCGCCGGTACCCGCGCCTCGCTCGCCTGAGCAGGTAGCATGTCCGGCACCGATGCGCTCGCGCTCGCCGCAGCCAGGCCCACCCCGGCAGCGGCGGCGTCTGCGCGCCCGGTCCAACCAGGCAGCAGGGTCGTGACCAGGACGGTGAACAGCACCATCGTGGTGACCAGGCTGCGGACTGTCCCTTTCAGATAATGGCTATTCATTGGATGACCTCCACCCTACCACGGCGTTTGGAGCGTGAGGCTGGTAGATGAGTAGATGAGTGGCGCGTCCGGCGAAGACCGGCTCTATCCCCTTGCTGCCCCCCATGCACCCTCAAGCCCTATCATTAAGATAAACGAGAAATCAAAATGATTCAGCAATGGATTGTTATGTTTTCGTGAATTTTCCGTGAATCCGGGACTAATTTCCTATTTGTGCGGGGCGCGGGGGTGTGCGCAATGATTGTCAGCGCCACACGTGGCGCTGACAGTAGCCTCACCCCCACTCGGCGCTGACGCGCCTCACCGCCCCCTCTCCACGTCGTGGAGAGGGGGCAAGCCGAGCACTGCGAGGCT
>CAYNHD010000040.1:0-16365 GCA_964396775.1 uncultured Thermoflexus sp.
GGCGCGTTCCTTGAGGTCGGCGCGCTCCCATTTGTCCGTGAACTGCTGGGGGGTGAGGGTCGGCATGGGTCTGATTCTCTTGGCACTAGGGGATGCGGGCGAGTCCGTAGTATAGCATCAGGGGGATGTGGGGGAAAAACGGTTGCGCGTTCCGCCGGATACCAGACCGCAGAAGTCTCCATGTGGGAGGACGAACAGGCCACGACCGGAGATCCGCGCGTCGATGCATTCGCGCTGGTGGGCCCAGGTGAGGCGTGGGCGAAAAAACGCCCCTCTCCGCGCCCCATCCCCCACACGCAAAAGCCCCAGCCGAATTCGACTGGGGCCTTCGTTCAGGTAGCGGGGGCAGGATTCGAACCTGCGACCTCCGGGTTATGAGCCCGACGAGCTGCCACTGCTCTACCCCGCATCGTGGGGAGTACTATACCAGAGCGACCGCCCTCAGTCAAGGCTCAATCGCCCGCGCACCCTGGATCATCCTGCCTGCAGCGCGTATACTGGGCGGGACACCGGCTATTGGACTCCCGCGAGCAAACCCATGACCTCTCCCCATTCCTCACCCGAAACCCTCCTGCTGGAAGCGCAGGCCGGCGTGCGACTCCGGGCGCGCGGCCTGACCCTGGCCGTCGCCGAATCGAGCACGGGCGGGCTGATCGCCGAGCGTCTGACGGACATCTCCGGCAGTTCCGCCTACATGGTCGGCGGCGTGGTCGCCTACGCTAACTCCGTCAAAGAGCGGCTGTTGGGTGTTCAAGCGGAGACATTGCGCGCGCACGGCGCGGTCAGCGCGCCCGTCGCGCAACAAATGGCCGAGGGCGCGCGTACCCTCTTGGGGACAGACCTGGCGATCAGCGTGACGGGCATCGCCGGGCCGACCGGCGGCACGGAGACCAAACCCGTCGGGCTGCACTTCGTCGGGCTGAGCGCCGCTGAAAGGGCCTGGGTGCGCCGCCATGTGTTCGCCGGCGACCGGCATAGCGTCCGCCAGGCCGCCGCCGACGCTGCCCTGCAACTGCTGCTGGATTACCTGGACGGGAAGCTGTGAAGTTCCGCGTGACGACGGTTGAGGCCACCTTCACGCCAGACGGCTGGCCGGTTCCGCGCAGCGTGACCTGGGAGGGCGCGCGCCTGCCCATCGTGGACACCGGGCGGCGCTGGCGAGCCGCGGATGGCGTGCACGTCCTGGCATTGGTCGCGGATGGGCGCGTCTTCGAGCTGCACACCAACGGGTCGCTGTGGCGGGCGGCGGTCGTCTCCACGCCGCCGCACTTCGCCTGAAGGGAACAGCGCAGAGGCGCAGAGGGGGCGGACAGGCATTGAGCGAACGTGAAATCAGGCGAACGTCTCACGTCTGGTCTCACCCCCCAGCTCCCTCTCCACATGGTGGAGAGGATTTAGGGGGTGAGGCCCCATCAGCTAAGCTTAAGGTGACGCATGTGGGGCTATTGCACACGCCCCATGTGCACCAACTTAAGGCTTCTGGGCGCGCGGTATGGGCGGAATGCCCCTCCCCCTGGCCCCCTCCCCGGCCAAGCCAGGGAGGGGGAAAACGTCCCCTCTGGCGGTCAAAGTCCCCCTCTCTAGCTCGGCTGGAGAGGGGGATTGAGGGGGAGAGGCATGTGCAGCCAGGCTTAAGGTGACGCATGTGGGGGCATATTGCACACGCCCTACGTGGTTTCACGTCCGTCTGGCCCGCGTATGCAAGCCCCGCTGCACCTGCTGCGGCTCAAGCCTTTCGCCCCCACCGTGACGTGCACCCTGTCGTGCCGGCTTCTTCCCCCGGCGCGTGGAATGGGCTACACTTAGGAGCACAGGCGCGCCGCTTGCGCCCCGACGCGCGCAGGGTATGATCGCCAGCGCAGGAAGGAGCAGGGCATGGGCGTTATTCTTCTGTTGTTATTCGCTGCCACGCTGTTTGTCTTGTACATCGCCATCCGCCGCGCCTGGGGCCAGACGCTGACCGTTGGGGGCATTGGTGCCATTCTCAGCCTGCTGTGGGTTGTGCTCTACGCCCTGCTCGTGGAGGAAACATCCCTGGGCCAGGCTGTTTTCGGCGGAGTGGTAGTGGGGCTGGGCTTCGCTGCTGTGGTGGTCATCATCGCTGTCTTCTTCCGCGCCAACCAGCCGCCGCCGGACATCGCGCTCATTTCGCAACCCGATCAGGAGGAACAAGCCCGTGACCGACGAGATGCTAATTCTCAAGAGACAGAGTAAACGTCGCCCGCAGTTCTGGCTAAAAACTATCTTCAGCCTGGGCCTCTGGCTGCTGTGGTGGCGGCAGGACTACCTGGGGCTGACCCGCCGTTCCGTCGTGCGGCGGACGGGCGTCTTCACCAAAGAGGAGCGCGCCGTCCCGCTCAACCAGGTGCAGGATATCTCGATCAGTTACGGGATCATCCGCCGGATGCTCGGTCATGGCGACATCCGCATCGAGACAGCGGGTAGCTCCAACACCGAGATCGTCATGAAGAATGTGGACAAGCCGGAGGAATTCCGCGCGCGTGTCTTCGAGATGATTGACCAGTTCTACGACGACGACAACGCGCCGCCCAAGCCCAAAACTGACCAGGGCTAGGTTCGCGCCGCCCAAGAGGAGGCTGTATTACGGCTCATGGGTGGGACAGGTGCAGTTTCCCACCCACTGGGGCGTGCTTGTTCTACCTGTGAGCCTGGTATTTCTGGTCAATCTCAACCATGCGCTGCACCTTCGGCGCTGAGGGAGTGCCCTCCTCGTACTCGGCTTGCAGCCACGTCTCGACAATGGTCTTGGCCAACTCCGGCCCGATGACGCGACCGCCCATGGTGAGCACCTGGGCGTTGTTGCTTTTGCGGGCGCGTTCGGCGGAATAGGTGTCATGGCACAGCGCGGCGCGAATGCCGGGCACCTTGCAGGCGGTGATGGCCATGCCAATACCCGTCCCGCAGATCAGAATGCCGCGTTCAAAGCCTTCCTGGGCGACGGCGACAGCCACACGCTCGGCTACGTCTGGATAATATTCCACACGGTCGCTGGCCGGCGCGCTCAGATCAACGACTTCGATTTCTGGATGTGCCTGGCGAATGTAAGCGCTGACGACGGACAGCAGCGCCTCCCCGGCGTCATCACTGCCCACAGCAATCCTCATGGTTGCGTCTCCTCGAAACTCGAACTTATGGGACACCCACCCTGGTAGCCGGTTCGTTGCTTGCGCTCGCAACCTCACCCCCTGGCCCCCTCTCCGCCAGCGGAGAGGGGGAAGTTGAGCGCAGCGAAACGGGGGTGAGGTAAATGGCGATCAAGGTAAAACAACCCCAACGATCCGTTACCCCTCCTAGCGCGGCGGCAGGGGTCGCTAAGGGCCAGCCAGGTCGAGCAAGGCCCTGGCCGTCCGGTCATCGGTGGCAAGCACTTTCATATAATGCCCGCGCAGCGCCCCCAGAATGGCCTCGACCTTCAACAGACCGTGAGCGATGGCAAACGTCTGCGGGATGTGCCGCAAGTCGTTCAGATCAATGCCGATGATGCGTTTGTTGATCTCAAAGCCGTTGCAGCGCCCCTCAATATTGAAGAAGCGTCCACACATCTCGCCGACGATGCCCTCCGAGCGCAGCTTGCTCAGATCGCTGCGCGACAGCAAGCCCGCGCGCAAGAAGCTGGAAGCCTCATCTTGCACGGTGCCAATGCCCGTGATGGCCACATCAACGGACTTGGCCCGGAGGATAGCCTCCCGAAAGGCCGACTCGTGCATCAGCACTTCGCGCGATTCCGGGTACTCCACCAGAACGGGAGCATGGAGATCGTAATGCCGCCCCCCTAGTTTCTGGGCCACCATGCGGGCCAGGTCGGGGCTGTCAATGGCCAGCGCCCCGACGCCGCCCAGAAGCTGGACGACATCAATGTTCTGCGCGTAGTGGTCGGGCAGGGCGCTCACCGCCGCGTGGACGCCCGTCCCCCAGGCGACGCCGATGGACGATCCCGGCGGCAGCCCTTCGATGACACGGCCAATACAACTGGCTGCCAGACGCCCAATGGCACCGAGCAGATTCTCGTTGGCCTGGTCTGAGGAAGTTTTCAGAACGTAGGCATCCTTCAGCCCGAAAACCTTGATGAGTCGCTGCTCCAGCTCGAAATCGCGCGGGGTGGGCACCCGAATCTGAATCTCGACAATTCCCTTCTGGTGAGCTTCCTTCAGCAGCCGGGAGACTGTGGACGAGGAGACATCAAGGCGGGCGGCGATGTCGCTCTGGCTAATATGGAGCTGGTAGTAAAGACTAGCCACGGTCGCCAGCAATTCGTCGCGTTGGTACATGGGGAACCTGCCAGTAATGGATCGCCAGACCGCGATCCCGGACTCATTTCTTCGCTAACCATCAGTATTCTAGGCGATTATAACAAAAGCGGTTACCGTCCAGTAGTCTCCGCTTGAACTTAGCTGCGATCCAAACAAAGCGGTCAGGTTGGGGCGCTGCTCTACACTGCCTGATGTAGGGGCGGGTTTGAAAACCCGCCCCCAGACGCCACCAACCGCCCACGCCAGCGGGCGGCAGGGGGTTCTGGATGGTTTGTCAAAGTGCACTCCTGCGCTCCCAGGCAGGCATTTGGCCGTCGGCATCCTACGCAGGTACGCCCCGACCGCATCTGGCCCTATGGGAAATCTATCATTCTTCGCAAGAACTGTCAAGCAAGGTCATGGTGGAGGGCACCTCATTTCTGGGGCCAAAGATCACCGCTGAGGCGCAGAGAGCGCAGAGAAAAGATGGGTTGGAGAGGGTGTTAGTTCTTCTCCGCGTCCTCTGCGTCTCCTCGGAAAACAGACGCTCTACCGCTATTCTCATCTCTTTGGTGTACCGTGCCAACGGCATGGGCAGCTCTGCGGTTCAAGCATTTCGCCCCCATGCTGAGATGCGGACAGGGAGAAATCGAGTCGGTTGACAAATATGGCGACCTGTGATAAGTTGTGAAAAAATATCCACTGCGTGCACGAAACTTCGTGTGCGCCAGATTTCACACATGACAGGCTCGCGCTTTGGGTTGCGCCCTCACAAGTGCGTTTTTTTGGGAGAACTCCGCTGTGTCGTGCCCCATAGAGGCGTTCATCTTCGATCTGGATGGGACAGTCTATCTGGGAGATGCCGCACTACCCGGCGCGGTAGAGGGAATCGCTGAACTGAGGCGCAGCGGCAAGCGCACCCTCTTCGTCAGCAACAAACCCCTTGAGCCGCGCGACGCCTACGCCCGCAAGCTCACCCGGCTGGGCATCCCCACCTCCTCCGAAGATGTGATCACGTCCGGCTTCGTGCTGGGCTATCACCTGGCCCACACCGAACCTCATCTGCGGCTCTATGTGGTCGGCGAAGAGAATTTGCTGAACGAACTGCGCGGGCACGGCCTGCACATCGTGCCGGACTTTGCAGACCAGGACCCCAGGCAAGTGATCGTGCCAGACGGCATTGACGCGGTGGTGGTCGCCTTCGACCGCACGCTGGACTATCGCAAGCTGAACACGGCCTATCAGGCGCTGGTCAGGGGGGCGCGCTTCTTCGCCACCAACCCCGACAAGACCTGCCCCATGCCGGGCGGGGCCATTCCCGATGCGGGGGCCACCATCGCCGCCCTGGAACACATGACCGGTCGCAAGGTCGAGCTATTGGCGGGCAAGCCGTCCAGACTGATGATTGACGTGGCGCTGCGCCGGCTGGGGGTGCCGCCCGAACGCGCCTTACTGGTCGGTGACCGGCTGGAGACGGACATCTATATGGGCAAGCTGGCCGGGATGCTCACTGCGGTGACCCTGACCGGCGTCTCCAAGCGCGACGATGTGCAGAAGATGTCCTCTCCGCCGGATTTCGTCATCGAAAGCCTCGCGCAACTCGTGGACCTGCATTGCTAACGCTGGCCTAAACAAGGAGGTGCACCGCAACCGTCACTCGATCCGAATTGTCGCGTCCGTCCATTTCAATTTCAGCCTATTAAGGGAGAAACCTATGAACCGCAAACTTCTCTCGCTTCTTCTTGTGCTCGTCATGGCCCTTCCTGTGGGCATGTCCGTCACCACCGCGCAGGACGAATTCGACTGGCGCAAGTACGAGGGCACCACGCTCCGTCTGCTGCTCAACCAGCACCCCTACCAGCAGGCGCTTGTGGGCGAGTTGGACAAGTTCACCGAACTGACGGGCATCCAGACCGAGTACGATGTCATCCCGGAGCAGAACTACTTCGATAAGGTCACCATTGACCTGTCTGCCGGCGATGCCAGCACCTATGATGTCTTCATGACCGGCGCTTACATGATCTGGCAGTACGCCCCCGCTGGCTGGATGGAGCCGCTGGAGCCGTACATCAACGATCCGGCCAAGACCAACCCCGACTACGACTTTGAAGACATCCTGCCCGATCTGCGCAACTCGGAGATGTGGAACCTGATCCCGGGGCGCGAGAACCTGGGCCAGGGATCGCAGTACGCCATTCCGTGGGGCTGGGAAGCCAACGCCCTGATGTACCGCAAGGACCTCCTGGAAGCGCAGGGACTGAGTGTGCCGAAGTCGCTGGACGAACTGGTGACCACTGCCAAAGCCCTCAAGGATGCCTATCCTGACATGGCGGGCATCGCCGTGCGCGGCAGCCTCAACTGGGCGACCATTCACCCAGGCTTCATGACCATGTACTCCAGCTATGGCTGCGTGGACTATGATGATGAGATGCGGCCGGCGATGAACAGCGAGTGTGCCGTCGAGGTCACCGAGAAGTGGGCCCAGATGGTTCGCGAATCCGGCCCAGAAGCCTGGACCACCTACACCTGGTATCAGTGCGGCTCGGACTTCGGCGCGGGCAAGGCGGCCATGCTGTTCGACGCGGACATCCTGGGCTACTTCCAGAACCAGCCCGGCACGGCCCCCGAGGGCGTGCTCGGCAACATCGCCTGGGCACCCGGTCCGCTGGGGCCTGACGGCAGCCTGCGCACCAACATCTGGATCTGGTCGCTGGCGATGAACGCCGGCTCCAAGAACAAGGATGCCGCCTGGTACTTCCTGCAGTGGGCGACCGGCAAGGACTTCCTGACCACCGCCGCTGTAGACTACACCTTCGTGAACCCGGTGCGCCAGAGCATCTGGGACAACCCGGACTTCCAGGCCCGTCTGGCCGAGCAAACGGACTACTACGAGACGTTCAAGATCATCAGCGCCAACGACATGAAGATCCAGTTCACGCCGCAGCCGCTGTTCTTTGAGACGACAACGGAGTGGGCCGGGGCGCTGCAAGACATCTATGCCGGGGCTGATGCCAAGGCACGACTGGATGAGCTGGCCGAGAACCTGACCTACATGCTTGAGGATGCAGGTATCCTTGACTAAGCGCAGGAGCGCTCAGTAGCCTGGCAACAAGGAGTTGGCGGCCTTGCCTGGCGAGGCCGCCACTCCTGGCTTGGGCCAGCGCCCTGCGGGCCGGGCCATGCCAGACAGGCGATGCTCACCCCGCGTTGACTTTTGCTGGAGAACATGATGACAGGAAATCTGGCGTCAGTGCACGCATCTACGCTTCAAAAGCAAGAGGTTCGGGCACGGTTACCGTTTCTGGTGCGGGCACGGCCCTACCTGATTCTGCTGCCGGCGCTGCTTATTCTGGTCGGCATCCTCATCCCGTTTGGTATGGGAGTCTATTATTCCCTGACAACCTACGCGCTCAACCGTCCGGGGAGTCTCGACAACTTTGTGGGCCTGCGCAACTACGACCGCATGATCCACAGTTCGGGTTTCATCAACAGCACGACCATCACCCTGAAGTATGCGCTGTTGGCCACCATCGTGGAGTTGCTGCTGGGGCTGGGCATCGCCATGCTGCTCAACCGGGATACGCTCCTGGCGAAGATCCTGCAAACGACCCTGATCTTCCCCATGATGGTCGCGCCAGTGATCGGCACCCTGATCTGGAAGCTGATGATGCAGCCCAGCGTCGGCATCCTCAACCCAATGCTGAACGCGGTCGGGCTACCGTCGTTGCAATGGGCATCGGTGCCAGAAACCGCCCTGTTCTCAGTGGTGCTGGTGGATGTGTGGATGTTTACGCCGTTCGCGGCGCTGATTCTGCTGGCCGGGCTGCGCTCATTCCCGCGCGAGCCGTTTGAGGCGGCGCGCGTGGACGGGGCATCGCTGTGGTTCACTTTTCGCAACCTGACGCTGCCCATGCTCACCCCGTACATCATCATCGTCGTGCTTTTCCGCTTCATGGACTCGCTGAAGCAGTTCGACATCATCTTCGCCATGACCGAAGGCGGCCCCGGCAACACGCTGATGACCTACCAGTTGACGGCCTATCGCACCAGCATCCAGTATTTACGTCTGGCCCAGGGTCTGCCCTATGCGGTGACGCTGTTCTTCGTCATCTACATCACCAGCCAGTATCTGGTGAAGTTCTGGGGCAAAGCGCAGCGCCGCGCCGCCGGCTATTCGAGCTAGGAAGCCAGCCATGGAGACACAAGTCATCAACAAGCGAATGGGCCGCATCATCGCCGATGGGCTGATGGTCGCCTACTTCCTGTTTGCCCTGTTCCCCATCTTCTGGATGGTGTTGATGTCGCTGAAGAGCACGGACGAGCTGTTCACTACTCAGTTTGTGTTCAAGCCCACGACGGAGAATTACCACGCCATCCTCTTCGGCGATCCGCGCGCGGCGGCAGGGGTTGTGGCCAAACAGGAGTTCCCGCGCAACTTCATGAACAGCGTGATCATCAGCAGCGGGTCGGTCCTTGTGTCGCTGCTTGTCGGCGTGCCCGCTGCCTACGCGCTGGCCCGCTACAACTTCAAGGCCAAAGAGAACCTGGCTTTCACGTTCCTGTCGTTCCGCTTCGCCCCCGAACTGGTGGTCATCATCCCGCTGTCGGTCATCTACCGCAAGCTGGGACTTTACGACACGTATTACGGGACCATCTGGGTGTTACAGCTTATCACCCTGCCCTTGTTGATCTGGGTGCTGCGCAGCTACTTCGAGGATATTTCCCCAGACATCGAACAAGCGGCCATGGTGGACGGCTATCCCTGGTGGCGCATCTTCTGGCGAATCCTCCTGCCTCTGGTGCGGCCCGGCCTGGCGGCGGCCTCTTTGCTGGCCTTTGTGTTCGCCTGGAACACCTTCATGTTCCCGCTGATCTTAGGAGCCTCGCAAGTTCAGACTGTCACGGTGTCGGCGCTGGGTTATGTCTCGTCGGCGCAGGCCTTCTTCAACCGGATGGCCGCTGCCTCGGTGATCGCGTCTTTCCCGCAGATGATCGTCGCGCTCAGCATCCAGCGCTACCTGATCCGGGGCCTGAGCTTCGGGGCGGTGAAAGGGTAGGAAGGCATCTGTTATGGCCAAGCTCGTTCTGGAACATCTCACGAAGGATTTCGGCAACGTCCGGGCGGTGAACGACGTTTCGCTCGAAGTCGAAGACGGCGAGTTCCTCGTGATATTGGGGCCGTCCGGTGCCGGCAAAACGACCACCCTGAAACTGATCGCGGGCGTGGAAAGGCCGACCAGTGGCATGATCTACATCGGTGGCAAGCCGATGAACGCCATCGAGCCGCATCACCGCAACGTCGCCATGGCCTTCGAGAGTTACGCGCTGTACCCGCATTACAACGTGCGCGACAACCTGAGCTTCCCGCTCAAGGCCCCTGGGCGCAAGTTCGCCCAGCAAGAGATTGACCGGCGTGTGGAAGAGGTCGCTGAGCTGCTCAACATCCACATGCTGCTCGACCGGCTGCCGCGTATGCTCTCCAACGGGCAAAAGCAGCGCGTGGCCCTCGGTCGGGCGATGGTGCGCGAGCCAGATGTCCTGTTGCTGGACGAACCCATCTCGCACCTGGACGCCAAGCTGCGCCACCGCATGCGCACCGAGTTCAAAGCGCTGGAAGCGGCCATTCGCGCCACGACCATCTATGTGACGCACGACTACCTCGAAGCCATGTCGCTAGCCGACCGCCTGGTGGTGCTCAAGGAAGGCTCGATCCAGCAGATTGGTGGGCCGCACGAGCTATTCGTGAACCCGGCCAATGTGTTCGTGGCGCAACTGCTCGGCCATCCCCAGATCAACCTGGTGGAATGCACGCTGCAACGGACAAACGGCGTGTTGGAGCTGATCAGCACCGACGGCGCGATCAAGCTGGAGGTGCCCGAACGACTGCGCGGGGCGCTGGCGGACGGCAAGCTAGACCGGGTGCTCGCGGGCATCCGCCCCCAGCATCTCGGTGTGGCGAACGGCCACCATCCGGCCAGCAACGTCTGTTCTGGCACGGTCTATGTCTACGAACGGCTGGGGACAAAAGGGACGCTGACCGCTTCAGTGGGCGCGCACCGGCTGGATGTGCTCACCTCGATTGAGGAGAGCTTCGTGATTGACGAGCCGGTGAGCCTGACGATTGACCATACACAGCTCTCGCTGTTCGACGCCCAAACGCACAAGAATATCCTGTTCAACTAGGGAAAGATCATGGCCGAAGTCCGGTTGGAACACGTCTACAAAACCTATCGGGGCGGGGTTGAGGCTGTCATTGACCTGAATCTGACCATCAACGATGGTGAGTTTCTGACGCTGCTCGGCCCCTCCGGGTGCGGCAAGACCTCGACCCTGCGCATGATTGTCGGGCTGGAAGAGATCACCAGCGGGCAGATCATCATCGGCAATCGCGTGGTCAACAAGCTGGGGCCGAACGAGCGCAACGTGGCGCTTGCCTTCGAGACCTATGCGCTCTACCCCCCGCTGCGCGTCTACGACAACATCGCCTTTTGCCTGCGGGCGCGGGGGGTCCCTCACGGAGATATTGACCGGCGGGTGCGCGAAGTCGCCACCATGCTGGACATCACCGACATCCTCGACCGCAAGCCTGCCGAGCTAGGCGGCGGGCAGAAGCAGCGCGTCTCGCTGGCCCGCGCTCTGGTGCGCGAGCCGGATGTCTTCCTCATGGACGAGCCGCTCTCGCACCTGGACGCTGCCCAGCGCGCGCACATGCGCTCCGAGTTGAAGCGCCTGCACGCCCGGACGGGGCGCACAACCGTTTTGGTCACTCACGACCAGTTGGAAGCCGTGGCCATGGCCGAGCGCATCGCCGTGATGGACCTGGGCGTGCTGCAACAGGTAGGGGCGTTCAACGACATCTTCAACAACCCCGTCAACAAGTTCGTGGCGGGCTTCATCGGCGAGCCGCCGATGAACTTCTTGCCGTGCACGGCGACGAGCAAGGGGGGAGATGTCGTGCTGCGCGCGACCGATGGCAGCTTCAGCGTGAAACTGCCGCCAGAGCTGGCCCACAAGGTGAATGGCCACAGCAGCAACCAAATCGAGATCGGCATCCGCCCCATCAACATCGTAGCTGCCCACCACCCGAACGGCAATGGGGCTGTGGAAGTCGAAGCCAGAGTTTTCACCTTCGAGGCGCTTGGTGAAGAGGGTCAACTGGCTGCCACAGTGGGCGACCAGCAGGTGCTGGTCGTCACGCCCGCGACCGAGCATTTCGAGCGGGGCGACAAGGTGTGGCTGGAAATGCAGACCAAACGGCTCCACCTCTTTGACGCCAAGACCGGCCTGGCCCTGTAAAGCGACTGGCGGGCACCGCGATGTATGTGCTGGGCGTGGACGGCGGAACAGAGGCCGTCAAAGCCGCCATCTTCGACGTTGAGGGGAATCCTATCGCCATTGGGACGCGGAGCTACGCGACGCACTTTCCCAAACCCGGCTGGGCCGAGCAAGACCCCGCTGACTGGTGGGAGGCGCTCGTCGGTGCCGTGCGCGACTGTCTCGCGTCAGCGGCGGTGAGGCCGGAGGCAATACAGGGGATCAGCGCCGACGCCACGACCTGTACCCTGGTGCCGCTGCGGGCCAACGGCGAAGTCCTGCGGCGCGCGCTGCTGTGGATGGACGTGCGGGCGACCCGGCAGGCCCAGCGCATTTTCCAGAGCGGGCACGAGGCTCTGCGCTACAGCCTGGCCGGGGTCAGCGCCGAGTGGATGCCGGCGAAGGTGCTGTGGCTTAAGGAAAATGAGCCTGACCTCTTCGCGCAGACCGCCTGCTTCCTCGAATACACAGACTGGCTCGCCTACCGGCTGACAGGCCGCCTGGCGCTCAATCTCGACACGATCACCCAGCGTTGGTACTACCATCTACCAAGCGGGGGCTGGCCGTCGGACTTCTATGAGGCTATCGGCCTGGGCGGCATCGAGCGCAAGTTCCCCCAGGACGTGCTGCGCGTCGGCGAGATCGTCGGCGCGCTTTCAGCGCCCGCTGCCGAGGCGCTTGGCTTGCGCCCCGGCACCCCAGTCGCCACCAGCGGTGGGGATGCCTTTGTGGGCATGTTGGGCCTGGGCGTCGTCCGGCCCGGCGACCTGGGCGTGGTGATGGGGTCCTCCAACGTCCTCTGCGGTTTCACCAGCGAGGAAGTGCACTTCCCAGGCATCTTCGGCAGCTTCCCAGAGGCGATTGTCCCTGGACTGAATCTGATCGAAGGCGGGCAGGTCTCGACCGGCTCGATCCTGAACTGGTTCAAGCGCAACTTCGCCGGTGACGCGCTGGCCGAGGCGCAGGGGCGTGGCATCTCCGCTTACCAACTGCTCGACGCCGAAGCCAGCCAGATCGGTCCGGGTTCAGACGGGCTGATCGTGCTCGATTACTTTCAGGGCAACCGCACGCCGCACACCGACTCCCTGGCGCGCGGCGTGATGGTCGGGCTGTCGCTGCAAAGCAGCCGGGCGCATGTCTTCCGCGCGATCATGGAAGGCATTGCCTATGGCATGAAGGACATTCTCGACACGTTTCGCCGACACGAGGTCACCATCTCGCGGATCATCGCCTGTGGCGGCGCGACGCGCAGCGAGCTATTCATGCAAATCTATTCCGACGTGACCGGCTACCCCATCGCCACCACCCGCGTCGCCGAGGCGTCCCTGCTGGGGTCGGCGGTTGCGGCGGCGGTGGGCGCGGGTCTCTATCCCACGCTGCGCCAGGCCGCCGAGGCCATGGTCACGGTCCGTGGCGCTTACCAACCAGACCAGCGCCGGCACGAAGCCTACCAGTTCTATGTCGAGAACTACCGGGAGACGTACCAACAACTCAAGCACGTGATGCACGACGTGGTACGGCATCTGGAGTGAGCGTGCTCGCCCTGGTGGAGGGAGGAGATCAGGCTCGTGCGAGCGGCCCTGTGCGGGCGTCGCGCGCGCATCCGGCAAGTTCCATCCCGTGACCCTTGCGCCTGGCACCTACAGCGAGACAAGAAGAGACGGACCATGACAACCATCAGCCCCATTTACGTTGGCGATGACGCGCTCGCCAACCTGCTGCGCTACTGTGCGGAGCAGAAGCTCACCCGCTTCACGCTGGTTTCCGACACCAACACCCATCGTGCCCTGGGCGCGCGCGTCACGGACGCGCTGCGTGCCAGCGGCTACGAGGTGATCCCTATCGTCCTGGACGGCGACGAGGTGATCGCCGATGAGCATTACCTGATCACTGTGCTGGTCAACGCGCCGCTGGAGCCGAGCACCTTTCTGGCGGTGGGGGCCGGCACGCTGACAGACATCACGCGCTTCATCAGCCACCGCATGGGGCGCAAATTCATCTCGCTGCCCACTGCCCCCTCGGTGGACGGGTTCACGTCCATTGGCGCGCCGCTGGTGCTCAACCTGGTCAAGCACACCATCGTCAGCCAGGCACCCATCGCCCTGTTCGCCGATCTCACCACGCTGCGCGAGGCCCCGCACCGGCTCATTGCGGCGGGCTATGGAGACATGATCGGCAAGATCACCTCGCTGGCCGACTGGCACCTGGGATCGGTCGTCTGGGACGAGCCGTTTGACGCGGAAATCTACAAGCGTTCCGAAGCGGCGATTGAACGTTGCATCAGCCACACCGAGACCATCGGCCAGCAGTCGGCGGAGGGCGTGCGCCACCTGATTGAAGCGTTGATCGACTCCGGGCTGTGTATGCTCGATTTCGGCGATTCGCGCCCTGCCTCCGGCGCGGAGCACCATGCCTCCCACTACTGGGAGATGCTGCTGCTGCAAGAGGGCCGACCTGCGGCTCTGCACGGGGCTAAGGTGGGCTTCGCCCTGACCCTGATCGCTGCGCAGTATGCCAGGATTCGTGCGCTCAGCCGCACCGAGATGCGCCAGCGCCTGGCGGCGGCGACGCTGCCCGACCGCGACGCCGAAATTGCTGCCATCCGCCAGGGCTATGGCGTCGTCGCTGACGATGTTGTGCGCGCCCACGCCCCCTTCCTGAACATGACGCAGGCGCAGTTCGACGCGATCAAGCAGCGCATTGACGACCGCTGGGATGCCATCCAGCAGATCGCGGCGAAAGTGCCCCCGCCGGAACAGATCGCCGGCTACCTGGAGCGAGTCGGTGCCCCTACCAACGGGGCCGCGCTCGGCCTGACCGACGACGAAGTGGCGCGGGGGTTGGAGTACGGCCACTACCTGCGCAGCCGTTTCACGGTGATGAAGCTCAGCCGTGTGTTGGGCATCCCGCTCAGCGAACGTCTTGGCCAACGCTCACTTGAGGAGTTGTAAACTGTGCAGCGGCACGAGATCATTGCCACCTACGAACAAGACCCGCGCGTTGACGTGCTGATCATCGGCGGCGGAATCAATGGCATCGGCACCTTCCTCGACCTGGCCCTGCAGGGCGTCAGCGTCCTGCTGGTGGACAAAGCGGACTTCTCCTCCGGGGCCAGTGCCGCCTCGTCACGCCTGGTGCACGGCGGCCTGCGCTACCTGGAACACGGCTCGTTCGGCCTGGTGCGCGAGTCCCTGATCGAACGCAACCGCCTGTTCCTCAACGCGCCCCACGCGGTGAAGCCATTTGCCTTCACCATTCCGGTCTTCAGCCGCTTCTCCGGACTGCTGAACGCCCCGCTTAAGTTCGTCGGTCTGCTGAAGAAGCCCAGCGAGCGCGGCTGGCTGGTCGTCAAGCTGGGCATGATCTTCTACGACTGGTTCACGCGCGGCTTCCGCGTCACGCCGACTCACCGGATGCTGTCGCGCGCTGAGGCCCTGCGCAAGCACCCGACGCTCAACCCGGCGATCAGGGGGGCGGCTTACTATTATGACGGCATCATGCCCTATGCCGAGCGCATCGGCCTGGAACTCGTCCTGGACGCCGAGGCCAGCAGCGAACAGGCCCATGCCCTCAACTATGTCAGTCTGGCGGGCGTGAACCACGAAACGGTCACTTTGCGCGATGAGCTATCGGGTACGACGTTTGAAGTGAAGCCCCGTGTAGTCGTCAACGCCGCTGGGGCGTGGATCGATCTGGTCAACGGCGCGCTGCGCCACCAGACGCGCTACATTGGCGGCACCAAAGGCTCGCACATCGTCATCGAACATCCACAGCTATGGCAGACGCTCGACGGCGGAGCGCTCTACTTCGAGAACAAAGACGGGCGCATGTGCATTATGCTGCCACTGGGCGACAAGGTGATTGTCGGCGCGACCGATCTGCGCATTGACAACCCGGATGAGGCCATCTGCTCGGACGACGAGATTGACTACTTCCTGCATTTCACAGGGCACGTGCTGCCCGGAATCACCCTCGACCGGTCGCAGATCGTCTTCCATTTCTGCGGCGTGCGCCCACTGGCCAACACCGATGAGGAGTTCACCGGCCTGATGACGCGCGAACACTCCGTCGAGGTGTTGGAGCCAGACGACGCGCACGCCTTCCCGGTGTACTCGCTGGTCGGCGGCAAGTGGACGACGTTCCGCGCCTTCGCCGAAGAAACGACCGACCGCACGCTGGCTTTCCTGGGGCGGACGCGGCAGGTCAATACCAAAGAGATGGCTATCGGCGGCGGCAAGGCGTACCCGCGCGGCGAGGAGGCGCAGGCCGCGTGGCTGGCCCGCCTCCAGGCGCAGACAGGACTCGCGCTGCCGCGATTGCAGACGCTGTTCGGGCGCTACGGCACGCGCGCCGAGGCGGTGGCCCAGTTCATCGCCGCCGGTGAGGATGCCCCGCTCGACGACGCCCCGGATTACAGCGAGCGCGAGCTTCAGTTCCTGGCGGAGCACGAGAAAGTGGCCCACCTCGACGATTTGCTGCTACGGCGCACGCTGCTGGCCATGCTGGGGCAGGTCACGGGCCGGGTGCTGCGCCAGGCCGGGCAGATCATGGGGGCCGCTCACGACTGGAGCGCAGAGCAGACCGAGGCTGAAATCCAGCGCACGATAGAGATACTCGTCACGCGGCACGGCGTCCGCGAGGAGCGCCTGCGCGCGGAGTAGGGGGTTTGCGCTGTTTGGGAAGTTGTTCCCCCCACCCCAAACCCCTCCTCCGCGAGGGGTTCTGGGGCGGACAGGCATTGAGATCGGCCTATAGTCTGGGGCGGCTCTTCACTTTACCTCACCCCCGCTCGGCGCTGGCG